>NZ_JAZHDB010000219.1:0-41123 GCF_036584575.1 Desulfolutivibrio sp. | reverse complement strand
CCGCGCCGACCGCCACGCCGCCTGGGGCCATGCGCCTGCGCCGCCTGCACGGCAGGCCGGGAGAACCGCCCTGTCGTCAGTCGGCCGCCAGGTTCCGTTTTTTGAGCTTTTCGATGAGCGTGGTCCGCTTGATGCCCAGAATCTCGGCGGCCTGGTTCTTGACTCCCCCGGCCTCTTCCAGGGCCTCAAGCAAAAGGCGCTCCTCCACCTGATCCAGGAAATCCTTCAGCCCCAACGCCTTTTCCCGCAAATGTCCGATGTTGGGCCACACGAAGCCGTTTGCAGGCGCACAGGCCGCCGCCTGGGCTTCAGGCACGGCGATGCCGGCGGCGTCGAGTATCTTTTGCGGCAGATCCTCGGGGAGGATCTCGTCATGTTCGCAGAGAATGGACAGGCGCTCCATGAAGTTTTCCAGCTCACGGACGTTGCCCGGCCAGGGATATCTGAGGAAAAGCTCACGGGAACGGGATGGAAGGCCCATTTTCTTGCGCTGCTTCTGCTTGCAGAACCGGTTCAAAAAATGGTCGGCCAGAAGCAGGATGTCGTCGCCGCGTTCCCGAAGCGGCGGCAGATGCATGGGGATGACGTTTAAGCGATAAAACAGGTCTTCCCGGAAGCGTCCCGTCCGGACCTCCTCTTCCAGGTTGCGGTTGGTGGCGGCCACGATGCGCACATCGGCCTTCATGGTCTTGGCGCCGCCCACCCGCTCAAATTCTTTTTCCTGGAGCACACGCAGGATCTTCACCTGAAGGCTTAAGTCCATTTCCCCGATCTCGTCGAGAAAGATGGTGCCGCCGTCAGCCAGCTCGAAGCGGCCGGGACGGCTGCGGATGGCCGAGGTGAAGGCCCCCTTCTCGTGGCCGAAAAGCTCGGACTCCAGAAGTTCGCGGGGGATGGCCCCACAGTTGACCGGGACGAAGGGCTTGCCCTGGCGGCGGCTGTTTATGTGCAGGGCCCGCACCAACAGTTCCTTGCCCGTGCCGGACTCTCCGGTGACCAAAACCGTGCTGTCCGTGGGGGCCACCTTGCCCAGAATTCGGTAGACCTCATCCAACACCGGGCTTTTTCCCACGATGCCGCCCAGATTCAGTTCCATCCGCCCTCCTGGATCGTCGTGCCCCACTGTCCCGTGAGGCCCGTCCCATCCCTTGCCGCCACGGGACGCACACGGTCATACGCGACTGTAAGCGGCCGTCGCCCCCATGTCAATTTCCTGACGCAATTTCTGCGGCACACGGACAATTTACGCCAGCCACAACCCCGCCCAGCCGCATGGGGCCAATGCGCCGGGGGCAGACAGAATCCGGGAGGCGGATTACGCGATCATGTTCAGGATGGAGCCGACCAGTTCGTCCTGGGTGCGGATGGAGGCCAGGTTGGCGGAATAGGCGTTTTCGTCGTTGATCATGTGCACCATCTGGGTGGAGAGGTCCACATTGCTGCCCTCGACGGCCGTCCACTCCCCTTCGGTTCGGCCATCGGCGGTCTCCACGGGAAGTTCTTCATAGCGCACGGGACCGGGGGTCTGGTCCCGGCTGATCTCCTGCACGGCCACGCCGGTTCCGCCCTGGCCGGTCTCCAGGGTCACCCGGGCGGACTGATACCCGTCGGTATTGACGTTGGCCAAGTTGTTGGCCGTGGCCGCCTGGGACGTGGCGAAGGCCGAAAGGGCCTGCAGATTGGAGGAAATGCCGTTGATCATGGGCCGGGCCTCCTTGTGGAGGGGCTGTGCGCCGTGGGACTACGAAAGAAAAGCTCTTGACAGAGAATAAGACCTTTTGCCTCATCGTGCAAGCCGCGCATCGTCTGTGGTCACAGGAACGTCTGGGCGGCGCATGCTCCCCCCATGGCGGGAGTTCCTGCGGTGCGAAGCGGGAAGCGCGCCCCAAAACGGCAGCTTCCGAATGCACGGGCCGTGCGGGTTTTGCTTTTCGCCGAGGTTGGGTTAGACATGGAGCATGTCCGCATCCCGTCATCCGTCCCGGTCGGCCGGGCAGCCGCCGCGTTTTTGGCCAAAAGCCCCTGGCATGGCCGCAGTCCTGGCCGCAGTGGTCGTCCTGGCCGCCCTGGCCGCCTGCCGCGAACAGGAGCTGCCCCCGCCCGTGCGCAGCGCCAACATGGACTACGGCTTCAGCATCGTCCTGCCCCAGGGCTGGAAGACCTTCGAGGAAAAAACCCGCGACTGCCTGGCCTCCCTTGGGGCCACCGGCCCGGACGACGGCCTGGTCTACGTCTGCGTGCGGCGGCGCCCCCCGGACTTCGCCACCAGCCAGAGCGAGTTCGTCAACTGCGCACAGATCAAGACCTATGTGGAGGAGACGCTCCTGGGACGCCGCGTGGAGTGCCGCACCACCACGGTCCAGGGCCGCCAGGCCTACGAGGCCCTGTATCTGCGGGATGTAGCCGACGCCAAAGGGGCCGTGCGCAAGCAATTCGTCAACCAGACCTTTCTTCTCCGGGGCGACCTCCTCTACGCCGTGACCTCCTACGCCATGGGAACCACGGAGGCCAAGGCCCATGCCGCATTCAACGCCCATTCCGAGGTGGTCCTGCGTTCGGTCCTGACTTTTTTCCTGCACAACGGCCAGGGCAACGGCCAGAGCAACGGCCCGCCGCCGCAAAGTGATCGCGAACGGGCAAAAAGCCCTTGATCCCGGGGGCAAAGCCGGGTATCGGCCTCTGTCGCTGCGGGGGTTGCCCCCGTGTTGCAGCGAAGCCATCCCCTGCCTGGGAGTCTGCCATGAATCTGCCGCCCTTCGAACTGGAACGCTACTTTTCCGTCCATGAATTCACGGCCAAGCGCCTCATGTGCGTTTCGGACTGCCAGCCCCTGACCGTGGCCGAACTGCTGTCGCTCTCCGACGGCGCGGCCGAGGCCTTCGCCGCCCTGCCCATGGGCTATGCCGACTCCCGGGGCGGCCCCACCCTGCGTCGGGCCATATGCCCGCTCTACGCCTCCGTGACCCCGGACGATCTGTTGGTGCATGTGGGGGCCGAAGAGGCCATTTTCACCTTTTTCAGCGCCATCATCTCCCCCGGCGACAGGGTGATCGTCCAGACCCCCTGCTACCGTTCCCTGCGCGACGTGCCCGCCGCCCTGGGGGCCTGTGTGCTGGAGTGGCCGGGACATCAGGAAAACGGCTGGATACCGGACCTGGATTTCCTGAAAACGGCCCTTATGGAAAAAACCCGGGCTGTGGTCGTCAACTTTCCCCACAACCCCACCGGGGCCCTACCCGACCAGGACGCCTTCCGGGAGATCGTGCGGCTGTGCGACGCCGCCGGGGCCCTGCTTTTTTCCGACGAGGTGTACCGCTTCCTGGAATACGACCCGGCCGACCGCCTGCCCGCCGCCTGCGACCTCTCGGAATCCGCCGTGTCGCTTGGGGTCATGTCCAAGTCCTTCGGGTTGGCCGGACTTCGGGTGGGCTGGGTGGCCAGCAAAAACGCCCAGGTGCTTTCGGGCATGGCCCGGATCAAGGACTACACCAGCATCTGCGGCTCTCCGGCCACGGAATTTTTGGCCGCCCTGGCCCTGTCCCATCGGGAGGACGTGCTGTCCCGAACCCGCGCCATCACCCTGGACAACCTGGCGGCAGCCAGGGAGTTCATGGCCCGCCGGGAGGATCGTTTCGTCTGGTCCGCACCCAAGGCCGGCCCCATCGCCTTCCCGCGTCTGGCGGACGGCGGCGATGCGGCGGCATTCGCCAAGCGTCTGCTCGACGCCACCGGGGCCCTGCTTCTGCCCGGCCGGGTCTACGGCCCGTACGCCTCCCATTTCCGCCTGGGCTTTGGCCGGGCGGGATTCATCGAGGGGTTGGCGGTCTTGGACGCCTTCCTTGACGACACCGCGTCGCCCGGTTCGTGAAAAAGCCACACATCTTGGAGGACCTACGGATTGTATTGATTTTTTTACTTGTTTTTTTGCCACGATTCGGACAAATATTTCTGATTTCGTAAAGAAACGGATTTTTCCGGCATAGCCCGGCAGGCCGTACCGATCCCGCAACCCCCCAACCGCAAGGAGAAAGTCGCATGTTCAAACGGACCCTGCTCACCGTGATGGCCCTCGTGCTGCTGACCGGCACGGCCCTGGCCAAAGATATCGTGTTCGCCACGGACGCCACCTGGCCGCCCATGGAATTCGTCGGTCCCGACAAGGCCATCACCGGCTTCGCCGTCGACTATATGAAGGCCGCCGGCAAGGAAGCCGGATTCACCCCGGTGTTCAAGGCCGTGGCCTGGGACGGCATTTTCGCCGGTCTCGACGCCGGGAACTACGACGCCATCTGCTCCTCCGTGTCCATCACCGACGAGCGCAAAAACGCCATGGACTTCTCCATCCCGTATTTCAAGGTCCGCCAGGCCCTGGTGGTCCCCAAGGACAGCAAGGTCAAGAACATCGAGGAGATGAAGGGCAAGACCCTGGGCGCCCAGATCAGCACCACCGGCCATTTCGCCATCAAGAAGGTTGAGGGCATCAAGGACAAGTCCTATGACGAAGTCGGCCTGGCCTTCGAGGATCTGTTCAACGGCCGCATCGACGGCGTGGTGTGTGACGATCCCGTCGCCGCCCAGTACGCCCTGCAAAACGACAAGTACAAAAACGCCCTGAAGATCGCCACGATCATCGAGGCCGGCGACGAGTTCTACGGCATCGCCATGAAAAAGGGGAACAAGGAAGTGCTCGACCTGGTGAACACGGGCATCAAGGCCGTCCAGGACAAGGGCATCGACAAGGAACTCCAGAAGAAGTGGATCGGCCAGTAAACATACCGGCCGCATGGGCGCGCCGCCTTCCATGGGGAGCGGCGCGCCTTCTCATGTGATTCGCCAGACGCGCCGCGCCTCCCTCGCCGCGCGACCAAAAAAGACGTGCGACATGAACGAAGACAAGAAACGATCGCAAGACATAAAACCCGTCGTCATCGAAGTCGGCGACGGCGCGGCCATCCCCTCCCGGGGCGACCGGGGGCTGGTGTCGGCCTGGAAGCTGTCCTTTTTCTTCGCCGTGGCCACCCTGGCCTATCTGCTCATCTTCCAGCCCACCCCCTATATACGGCTCATCAAATTTCTGCCCGACGGCATCCTGGTCACCTTCCAGGTCACCATCTTCTCCATCCTTTTGGCCATCGTCATCGGGCTTCTGACGGGGCTTGGGCGCATCTCGCGAAACAAGGCCATCAACCTCGTGGCCTCCACCTATGTGGAGATCGTGCGCGGCGTACCGCTTCTGGTCCAACTCTTTTACATCTATTACGCCCTGGGCCAGTTCGTGAAGGTGCCGGACATGGTGGCCGCCGTGGTGGCCATGAGCTTCTGCTACGGGGCCTACATGGGCGAGGTGTTCCGGGCGGGCATCCTGTCCATCTCCCACGGCCAGACCGAGGCCGCCCGCTCCCTGGGCTTCAACCGCTGGCAGACCATGTATTACGTGATCCTGCCCCAGGCCTGGCGGACCATTCTGCCGCCGGTGGGCAACGAATTCATCGCGCTTTTAAAGGACACCTCCCTGGTCTCCATCCTGGCCGTCTCCGACCTTCTGCGCCGGGGACGGGAATTCGCCTCGGAGAGCTTTTTGTACTTTGAGACCTACACCCTGGTGGCCCTCATCTATCTCATCATCACCCTGATCCTCTCCAAACTGGTGAGCATCATGGAAGAGAGGCTTTCACGCCATGTCACCCGCTAACCCCATCATCCGCGTCGAAAACGTCAGCAAGCATTTCGACACGGTGGCGGCCCTGTCCGAGGTGGACCTTTTCATCGAACCCGGAGAAAAGGTGGTCATCATCGGCCCCAGCGGCTCGGGCAAGTCCACCCTGCTTCGGACCATCAACCGCCTGGAAAGCATCACCGCCGGTTCCATCGTGGTGGACGGGTTCGACCTGTATTCGCCAAGCGTGGACATCAACAAGGTGCGCATGGAAGTGGGCATGGTCTTCCAGAGCTTCAACCTCTTCCCGCACATGACCGTGCTGCGCAATCTGACCATCGCGCCCCAAAAGCTCAAAAAAATGTCCATGCCCGAGGCCGAGGCCATGGCCCGAAGGCTGCTTGAGAAGGTGGGCATCCCGGACAAGGCCGACGTGTTCCCGGTGAAGCTCTCGGGCGGCCAGCAGCAGCGGGTGGCCATCGCCCGGGCCCTGGCCATGAGCCCCAAGATCATGCTTTTCGACGAACCCACCTCGGCGCTCGATCCGGAGATGATCGGCGAGGTCTTGGACGTCATGGCCGCCCTGGCCCGGGAGGGCATGACCATGGTGGTGGTGACCCACGAAATGGGGTTCGCCCGGGAGGTGGCCGACCGGATCATCTTCATGGACGGCGGCCGCATCGTGGAGGAGGCCCCGCCCGCCAAGTTCTTCACGGCGCCCGAGCATCCGCGCACGCAAAAATTCCTGGAGCAGATTCTCTGATCGGCCCGGGACGCTTCAACGTCCCGTCTGCACCGCACGCATCCCCCCTTCCGGTTCGCCGGGAGGGGGTTTTGTTTTCGAAGATCCGAGGTGCGACGACATCATGGCCGTGCCCCCGGGGCCTTCCCGTACGACATTCGCGGCGCAGGCCAAGCCGGTCGCAGTCAGGCGCCAAGGCAGTTCCGCGCGGAACATCCATCTGAAATCCCAGGCAGGATGACGCTGCAATCGACATACGGATATTTCCGAACCGCTGCACCGCAGGCGCCACAAGGATATTTCCGATCCCCGGGCCGTATGTTAAAGGGCGGCGGAGAACATGTCCCCGCAATGCCGCTTCAAGGAGAGCCTCATGCACATCGCGCGTATCCCGCTTCTGGCCTGCGCCTTCTGTCTCATCGCCAACTGTACCGTGGCGGCCGCGCCGCTTAAGATCGCCGCCCTGTACAACACGACCGGCGGCATGAGCTCCATCGACACCCCGGGCCTGCGCGGCGCGAAGCTGGCCGCCAAGCATCTAAACGCCCAGGGCGGCGTCGGCGGCAGGCCCATTGAGCTTATGGCCTTCGACACCGCCACCGACCCGCAGGCGGCGGCCCAAGCGGCCCATAAGGCCCTGGCCGAGGGCGTGGCCGTGGGCATCGGCTACGGCGACACGAATTACGTCCTGGCCGCTGCGCCGCCGTTTATGGAAAAAGGCGTGCCCTTCATCACCTCCGGGGCAACGCACCCGGACCTGCCCCAACGGCTGGGCGCGAATTTCTTCATGGTCCCCTTCGGCGACGACGACCAGGCCCACGCCATCGCCGACTATGCCCGGCAGGATTTGCAGGTGAAGCGGGTCGCCGTGTGGACCGACGCCTCCATGGATTTCACCACGGCGCTTTCCCGCTATTTTCAGGAACGCTTCCGGGCCAAGGGCGGCGAGGTGGTCCTGGCGGACGAATTCAAAGCCGGGGATCGGGACTTCTCGGCCCTGGTGGGGTGCCTGCAAAAGGCCGAACCAAAACCCGACGCGGTGTTCGTGGCCGCCGTACCGGACGAGGCCGGGGTGATCGTGAAGCAGATTCGCCAAGCCGGTCTGACGCTGCCCATCCTGTCCGGCGACGGCTTCGACACCGAGCTTGTGGCCTCCGTGCCAGGGCCGGAATTGGCCAACGGCGTGTATTTCTCCACCCACACCTTTCGCGGCGACGCCCGTCCCAAGGTGCAACGGTTCATCGCCGACTACCGGGCCGAATACGGCGTGGCGCCGGAGAGCGCCTTTGCGGCCCTGGGCTACGACGCGGTGATGCTTGTGGCCGACGCCTCCCGCCGGGCTGGAAAAGGCGACACGCAGACCTTGCGTCAGGCCCTTCGCGGCACGCGGCATTTCGAGGGCGTGACCGGCAAAATCGATTACAGCCGCAAAAGCGGCGTGCCCAAAAAGGCCGTGTCGATCATCGGGGTTACGGGCGGGGCGTATACGGTCAAAGAGGTGTGGTGGCCGGGGAAATAACGATTGTGTGGCCGGGATGGGCGTCACCTGACAGGTAGGCCAAAAAAACGTGGCCATGCCGTCCTTTTGTGCATGGAGACCGGCGCCGGGGAAAGACGTGTATTGCGGGAAGGATGACACGCCATGATCGATTACCTTATTGTATTCAGCTTCATTGCATGCATAAGCATTGCGGTGCCCACAATCCTTATCGCCTTAAAGCATCGTTCCGCAAAAGTTGCTGACGAAAAAGTGGCAGGAACCGTAAGTGGAACCATATTCTCCTTATTTGGCTCCATTTATGCTTTTTTCATCGGATTTTGTATCGTTACGCTTTGGAGCACGTTTAACACCTCCAAAGAAAATGTCGCCGAGGAAGCCAATTCCTTGCTCGTCGCCAACTATATTTCCCGCAATTTCAACGATTCGAGCGGATTTAGAAGCGCCATAGCCGCCTACATGGAAAGCGTCACCCATGACGAGTGGCTGTCCATGGATAAAGACAAAGCCATGTCCGACAAAACGAAGCAATGTTTTGACCGGATATGGGATGCGTTTCGAGCCTTAAAACCTGGAGATAAGGAAGACAATTCGATATATGCCGAACTCGGCACGACACTCATGCTTTCGTCAAAGTTGCGCGCGGCGCGGGCATTGTCCTTGTCCGGGAATCTCTATCCGCCGGTATGGATCATCATGCTCATCGGATTTCTCGGGATCTGCGTGGAGCTGCATGCCAATGGCGCGAAAAGGAACATGAAGAAATTTTTTGTGGAATCCATTGTCGTCTTTACAATTCTCTCATGCATGTATTTTATTTTTGACATCAACACCCCCTTTTCCGGATCGGTCAACATTTCACCCCAGGCGTTCGTTTCGGCCCTGGAGCGTATCGAGGAATCGGCGCCGTTGGCTGGGGCGAAGTAACTTGCCCTTGTTCCTGGCAGGTACGGCAATCATGGAGACCGTCACTGACACACTGGGGGGAGTGCCTGGGAAGTAGCATGCCGCGGCTGGATGCGGTCTGAAAGGCAAAGGCGTCGGGTGATAACCGTCACCGTACATGTTGACTCTGCACATTCGAGCTTTTTTCTGTTTTTGCTTATTATGTACTTGTGCGCATTCACCTATTATAACAAGAAAAATCTACACCAATATCTCCATGCGAAATAACAAAAAAACCATACCCATCTACAATTGATATATTTTCAACACGCAGTCTGTTTTCACACACAAAATCAAGTACTTTTTTATATCTCCGCATGAAACATAAATTATGAAGCACAATGACGTATCCAGGAGACATCTTTTGCAAAGCAGCTTGAACGAAGGGAAGAACATTTACGGGAAGATCAGGAAATAAAAAATCGAACCCACCGGAAAGATCACTCGTTACCTTCAAGGCATTCCCTGTAATGCATTCTGCTGTTTTCTCCAAACCAGATTTCTGTAGATTAAGACGACATAGGGCAGATTTGGCGGAACTTTTTTCTATGGTTATCAAGCGGCCCCCTTGTTTTTCCAAACCAAGGCCGATGCATATCGCCGAGTAACCATTTGCTGATCCTATTTCCAATGCCCTATGACGGCATGTCGTTTCAACAAGCCACGCAAGAAACATCCCATCAGCACGGGGTATATTGTCGTACTTCTTTCTTGAACGCCCTATCGACGGGAGCAAATCTTCCTCAATATACAATTTATTCAACATGGTATAGACATCCTTTTAACGTATTCATGTCTTCAAAATATTCACACTAGACAATTGCATGATGAATTAACAAGATATCTGCCTCTTCGACAACAGCATATTCGTGTTCATGGATTGCCTTAAATCTCAGAGCTGCACCCGGTCCCAGTTCGTGTGATTGTCCCGCAACGGTCACCTTGACTCTCCCTGAAAGGACCAAGCACACCTCGGATGTATTTTCATGTTTTTTCGGGTCGGATTGTTTTCTGGCGCCAGCCTCGGCTCGCAAATGATAGATTTCGAAATTTGGAAACACGAGATGAATTCCCTCAAACCGGTCTTCATGAAACGGCCTGGCAGCAGCTTCATCGCATTGTGCAGTCTCGGCAATCCGGATCAACTCGCTCGAGGTGAGTTGAAACACGGTACTGAGCGCTTCAATTGTATCTATCGTCGGGTTGCTGTTTCGACTTTCGATCTTTGCGATCGTCCCTCGTGTCAGCCCAGCCTGCCTGGCCAGTTCGTCGGAAGTGATCCCTTTCTTTTTACGAAGATTTCGAATCACCGAAAAATCAAACTTCCCCATCACCACGCCTCCTTTCCAATTTGACCCTGATGTATTTTATAATAATCATTATGTCAAATAAAAAATACATTATGACTCCCTCCTGAAAAATCAAGCCCCCCGGACGCGACCACGTCCGGGGGGCTTGATTTTTCGTCAGACCGCTTGGAAGCTTATCCCGCCGTCACCGGCGCGTCCTTCGCCCTCACCCGGGCCTTGCGGCCGAAAAGCCGCCCCAGCCACGACTGGAACCTATCCAGGTAGATGTAATAGACCGGCGTGAAATAGAGCGTCAAAAGCTGCGACACCACAAGCCCGCCCACCACCGCCAGGCCCAGGGGCCGCCTGGCCTCGGCCCCGGCCCCCATGCCCAGGGCAATGGGCAACGTGCCCATCAGCGCCGCCATGGTGGTCATCATGATCGGCCGAAACCGCACCAGCGCGCCCTCGAAAATGGCCTGGGCCGGATCGAGCTTTCCGGCCCGCTGGGCCTCAAGGGCGAAGTCGATCATCATGATGGCGTTTTTCTTGACGATGCCAATCAGCATGATGATGCCCACGAACCCGTAGATATTTAAGTCCTGCCCGAACACGTAGAGCGTCAAAAGCGCCCCCACCCCCGCCGACGGCAGCCCCGACAGGATGGTGAAGGGATGGATGAAGCTCTCGTACAGGATGCCCAACACGATGTAGATGACCACGATGGCCATGGCCAAAAGCAGCCACAACCCCGAAAACGAACTCTGGAAGGCCTGGGCCTCGCCCTGAAACGCAGTGCTGATGCCGTCGGGCAACGTCTCCCGGGCCAGATCCTCCACCGCCGAAACCGCGTCGCCCAACGACACCCCGGGGCGCAGGTTAAACGACAGGGTCACGGACGGCAACTGTCCGGAATGGTTGACGGAAAGCGGCCCGGCCGCAACCGCCCAACTGGCCAGGGTGTCCATGGTCACCAGCTTCCCGTCCTTGGAGCGCACGTAAAGAAGCGCCAAGGCGTCGGGATTGGCCTGATATTTCGGATCAAGCTCCACCATGACCTTGTAGGTGCTGTTGGAGGCGTAGATGGTGGACACCTCACGGTTGCCGTAGGCCGTGGCCAGGGCGTCCTCGATCTGGTAGGCGGAAATGCCAAGCGACGAAGCCTTGTCCCGGTCGATGGTCACATTGAGCTGGGGGTTTTTGATCTCCAGGTCGCTGTTGACGTCCTGGAGCATGGGAAGCCCGCGCAACCGCTCCTCCAGAACCGAGCCCTCGCGGTACAACTCTTCGATGTTGGGGCTTTGCAGGGTGAGCTGGTATTGGCCCTTGGTGGCCATGCCGCCCACCCGGATGGGCGGCGGGTTCTGCAGAAAAACCCGCACCCCCGGCACCTGGGACAGCTTGCCGCGCAGGCGCTGCATGACCTCGTTGGCGTGATCCGGGCGCTCGTCCCGGGGCTTGAGGCGGATCATCAGCCGTCCGGTGTTGCCTGCGGAGTTGGGACCGCCGGCCCCCACCACGGACATGAAGGCCTGCACGGACGGATCCTTCGAGATCACGTCCATGAGCTTTTTCTGGTGTCCGACCATGGCCTCAATGGCGATGCCCTGCTCCCCTTCCACCACGGCCTGGATGCCGCCGTTGTCTTCGCTGGGCACGAAGCCCTTGGGGACGATGCGAAACAAATAGACCGAGGCCCCCACCAGCAGAAAAGAAAAGAGCAGCACCGGCAGCTTGTGGTTGATGGTGGCCCGCAAGGTTTTTTCATAGACACGTCGCATGCCTTCGAAGAAATTCTCCATGAACTGGTAGAATCGGCCGTGCCTTTGTCCATGGGCATGGGGCTTGAGCATGAGCTTGCACAGCATGGGGGTCAGCGTCAGGGACACGAATCCCGAGATCAGGATGGCGGCGGAGATGGTCACCGCGAATTCGTGGAACAGCCGCCCCACCACGCCGCCCATGAACAACACCGGCAGAAACACCGCCGCAAGCGAAATGGTCATGGACACGATGGTGAAAAAGATTTCCTTGGACCCGTCCATGGCCGCAGCAAGCGGGGTCTTGCCCTGCTCCATGTGGCGCACGATGTTTTCCAGCATGACGATGGCGTCGTCCACCACGAACCCCACGGCCAGGGTCAGGGCCATGAGCGAGATGTTATTTAAGCTGAACCCCATCTGGTACATGACCGCAAAGGCGCCCACCACGGACATGGGCAGGGCCAGACTGGGGATGATCGTGGCCGTAAGGTTTCGCAGAAACAGGAAGATGACCATGATGACCAGGGCCACGGTGAGCATCAGGGTGAACTTCACCTCGCCCACGGAATCCTTGATGGAGTCCGAGCGGTCGAAAAGGATGTCCAGGTTGACCGCCGCCGGGAGCTGGGAGCGAAACTCGGGCAACAGATCCTTGACGGCCTGGGCCACGCCCACGGTGTTGGTGCCGGGCTGGCGCTGGATGGCCAGGACCATGGCCGGGGTGAAATTGTACCAGTTGGCCCGGCGCGGCTGCTCCACGCTGTCGAAGACCTTGGCCACCTCGTTTAAGCGCACGGGCGCCCCGTTTCTCCAGGCCACCACCAAGGGGCCATAGGCCTCGGCGTTCATGAGCTTGCCGCTGGAATGCACGGTGTATTCGCGTTGGGGACCGGCCACGGTGCCCACGGGCAGGTTCACGTTGCCGCTTTTGATGGCCGAATTCACCTCGTCCACCCCGATCTGCCGCGAGGCCAGGGCCTCGGGATCAAGCTGGATGCGCACGGCGTACTTTCGCGACCCGTAGACCATGACCTGGGCCACGCCGTTGACCATGGAGATGCGCTGGGCCATCAGCGTCTCGGCGTATTCGTTGACGTCGGACAGCCTCAGCGTGGGCGAGGAGATGGCCAGGTACAGGATGGGCTGATCGGCCGGGTTGACCTTGCGGTAGGTGGGCGGCGTGGTCATGTCCGACGGCAGTTGGCGCGTGGCGGCGGTGATGGCCGCCTGCACGTCCTGGGCCGCCGCGTCGATATCCCGCTCGAGAGAGAACTGCAGGGTGATGCGGGTGGCCCCCAGGCTGTTGGCCGAGGTCATGGAGTCGATGCCCGCGATGGTGGAAAATTCCTTCTCCAGGGGCGTGGCCACGGCCGAGGCCATGGTCTCGGGGTTGGCCCCGGCCAGGTTGGCCGAGACCTGGATGGTGGGGAAGTCCACGTTGGGCAGATCGCTGACGGGCAGCCGGTTGTAGGCCATGATCCCGAACAGCAAAAGCCCCAGCATGATCAGGGTGGTGGTCACCGGGCGGTTGATGAAAAGGGCCGAAGGATTCATTTGGAGCCTTCCTTGCCGGGCGTCTCGGCGACCTTGGCGACGCCCGGCCCGGCCCCTGCCTCCTTGGCCGCCCCGGCGCCGCCCTTGGCCTCCACCGCAGCCCCCGGGGTCAACCGCAACTGCCCGTCCGTGACCACGACCTCGCCGTCGGCCACGCCCTCGTTCAGCACGGTCTCTCCGCCCACAATGCCGTAAATCTTCAGATCGCGCGGTTCCACGGTATTGTCGGGTTTGACCACATACAGGTACGGGCCGCGCAGCCCCTCCTGCACGGCGGGCGTCGGCACCACCACCCCCTGGCGCTGGTCAAGGGCGATCGTCACCCGCACGAACTGCCCGGGCCACAGGGCGGCGTCGGCGTTGGTGAAGCTGGCCTTGAGCCGGATGGACCCGGTGGTGGTGTCCACGGTGTTGTTTAAAGCCGAAAGCACCCCGGTCTCCGCCGCCAGCTCCCCGTCCACCTGGGCCGTGACCGTGACCGGCCCGGTCTTCATGCGGGCCATGATCCCGGGCAGATAGCGTTCGGGAACGGAAAACGAGACGTAGATGGGCCGGATGCGGTTGATGACCACCAACACGCGGTCATCGTTGGCCTTGATGACGTTGCCTTTGTGCAATAAAATCGCCCCCACCCGGCCGGTGATGGGGGAGCGTACATGGGCGTATTCCAGGTCGAGCTTGGCCCGGTCGCGCTCGGCCTCGCTGACCTTGATGGTGCCGCGCAGGGTCCGGGCCTGGGCCAGGGTGTGGTCGTAGGACTCCTTGGAAATGACGTCTTTTTCCTTGAGCCGGGCGTAGCGCTCGAGATCCTCCTCGGCATTCTGCAACAGGGCGCGATCCCGCTCGATCTTGGCCTCGGCCTCGGCCAGGGACAGTTCGAAGGGGCGCGGATCGATGAGAAACAGCTTGTCGCCCTCGGCCACGTCCTGGCCGTCGACAACGTATTGCTCCATGATCAGTCCGCCCACCTGGGTCTTGACCGCCACCGAGGCCATGGACTCCACATTGCCCACGGCCTGGATGTTCACGGGGACGGTTTTTTTCACGGCCGTGGCCACGGCCACCGGGACGGCCCGGGCGGCCTTCGGCCCGGCGGCCTTGTCCCCGCCGTTACAGGACCACGCGGCAAGGGCAAGCATCGCCACGAACATGCCCCGCAGGACGGGGGACCGAAACAACAAAGCGCCGCGTATCCGGGCGCGCGAATTTTTGGCGCGTGTCGACAAGAGGCTTCTCCGGGGTGGTTTTGGTTGTTACTGCCGCACGTGGTTTTCGGAATGGGACGGGACGGCATGCCCCGCATCGGCCTCGAATCCTCCGTCCTGCCGGTCATGGTAATGGGCCATGCCCGCCAGGGAGAAACGGACGATATGCTCCGCCAGACGGGAAATGCCGGGTTCGTCGTAGGTCAGGTCGGGAAAAATCCGGGTCAGGATGGGACGCGCAACGGCATAGTTGCGGCACTGGCCCACAATGCTCTGCACGCACAGGGCGGCCAAGGCCGGATCGGCCCCGGGACCGAGGATGTCGCAGACGATCTCGCGCAGTTTTTCCACCCGGGGCATGATGGAGCGGTCCACGAATCGTCCCAGCATGGGCGTGGGCTCGGACAGCTCCCTGGCCATGAGCGCGCTGTGCCAGGAATTCTCCCCCTTGCAGAGCATGCGCAAAAGCAAAGCCCGGACATAGGCCAAAAGGCGCTCCCGGGGATGGCTTGCCTCCGACAGGCCCGTATCGATGGGATAGCGGCGCAGGGCCTCTTCGTGGGCATGGCGCAACACGGCGTCGTAGAGCCGCTCCTTGCTGCCGAAATGGTAATGCACGGCGGCCACGTTGGCTTTGGCCTTGCGGCAGATATCCCGGATGGTGGCGGCTTGGTAGCCCTTCTTCGAAAAAATGTCCCCTGCCGCGTGCAGGAGCCGAATCCGCGTTTCTTCGCCGTTGCCGCTGTCGCTCATGCCGCCACCTCCGTCAAACAAATGTTTGAAACGTATGTTTAGAGACTGGCGCCCGTGCTGTCAACACATCCCTTCCGGCCGGGAGGCACGAAAACCGCCGCAGCCGCGCCTTTTTGGCTCCAACCGGCTCCAAGCGCACGCAACCCCTTTGAGCTTCATTTCCGGACGTGCTAGGAACCGAGCAAGGAACACCTCAGCCAAAAGGAACATACACCCATGGGCATTCTCGGCAAAAACACGACGCTTTCCCAACTCCTTGCAACCCATGCCGCCGCACTGGCCACAGCGGAACGCCTCGACGTCGCCGCCCTGACCGGCGGCATCGACGCCGGGCGCATGGCGCTTCTGGCCAACCCGGCCCATTTAAGCGTCATCCCCACCGTGGTAGGACAGCCCGCCACGATCAAAGTCAACGCCAATATCGGCACCTCGGTTTTGATCAACGACGTCAAGATGGAGATGCAAAAACTCCGGCTGGCCCAAAAGGCCGGGGCGCATACGGTCATGGACCTGTCCACGGCCGGCGACCTGCACGCCATCCGCAAGGAGATCATCGCCGCCTCGGAACTGCCCGTAGGCACGGTGCCGCTGTATGGGCTGGCCCAAAAATACGTGGCCCGGGGCCAAGACCCCAGCGACTTTTCCGTGGAGGAATTCCTGGAGGAAATCGCCCGCCAGGCCGAAGAAGGCGTGGATTTCATGACCCTGCACTGCGGGGTCACTGCCCGGGGCGCGGCCATGGCCCAGGGAGGCCGCCGGGTGCTGGGGATCGTGTCCCGGGGCGGCTCCATCCTGGCCCGGTGGATGAAACGCCGCAACGCCGAAAATCCGCTTTTGGAACGCTTTGATGACGTGCTCGACATCTGCCTGCGGCACAACGTGACCATAAGCCTGGGTGACGGGCTGCGGCCCGGGGCCGGGGCCGACGCCGGGGACGGAGCCCAGTGGGAAGAGGTGGTCACCCTGGGCGAACTGACGCTTCGGGCCTGGGAACGCGGGGTGCAGATCATGATCGAAGGCCCGGGACATGTGCCGTTGCACCTTGTCCAGTCCCAGATCGAGGGCATCAAGCGCCTGACCCACTATGCCCCGCTCTACGTCCTGGGGCCTCTGACCACGGACTGCGCCCCGGGCTACGACCATATCGCCGGGGCCATCGGCGGGGCCTTGGCCGCCACCTACGGCGCGGATTTCCTGTGCTACCTGACCCCGGCCGAACACCTGACCCTGCCCGGCCCCGAAGACGTGTGGGCCGGGGTCAAGGCCAGCCTGGTGGCCGCCCAAAGCGCCGAAACGGCCCTGGGCCGACCCCACGCCGTGGCCCGCGACCGGGCCATTTCCGAGGCCCGGGCCAAACTCGACTGGGACGCCATGGCCCAGGTGGCCATCGATCCCGATTTGCTGCGCAAACGCCGGGAACACCACCGCGACGAACGCGAATGCGCCATGTGCGGCACGTTCTGCGCCATCCGCATGGTCACCGGCATCGACGACGCGCCCGTGCCCGCACGGGGCGGTAAGAAAGGCTAGAGGCGGCCTCCGGCGGCCAGGGGGGGGTGCGGGGCGGCAGCCCCGGAAGGAGGCGGTATGCATACGCTGGTGCTCTTGCGGCATGGACAGAGCCAGTGGAATCTGGAGAACCGGTTCACGGGCTGGACGGACGTGGGGTTGACGCCTCAGGGCGAGGCCGAGGCGGCAAGCGCGGCGAGGCTGCTTGCCGACGGGGGCTATGATTTCGACGCCTGTCTGACGTCGGTGTTGAAGCGGGCGATAAAGACGCTGGACATCGTGCTGGAGGGCATGGACCGCATGTGGCTGCCGGTGGCGAAGTCCTGGCGCTTGAACGAGCGGCATTACGGGGCGCTGCAGGGACTCGACAAGGCCGAGATGACCGAGAAATTCGGCGAGGCCCAGGTCTTTTCCTGGCGGCGCAGCTATGACGTGCCGCCGCCGGCGCTGACCCCGGACGATCCGCGCCACCCGGGAAAAGACCGGCGGTATGCGGGCCTGACCGAGGCGGAACTGCCCCTGACGGAATGCCTGAAGGATACGGTGGCCCGGGTCATGCCCTACTGGGAGGGCGAGGTGGCCCCGCGCATCCGGGCCGGACAGCGGCTGCTCATCGCGGCCCATGGGAATTCGCTGCGGGCCGTGGTGAAATACTTGGACGGCATAAGCGACGCGGACATCGCGGGCCTGAACATCCCCACAGGCGTACCCCTGGTCTACGAGTTGGACACGGAACTTCGGCCGGTGCGCCACTTCTACCTGGGCGACGCCGAGGCCATCGCCAGAAGCATCCAGGCCGTGGCGGATCAAGCCAAGGTTAAGGGCAAGTAGCCACCCCACCCCTATGGGTAAGGCCTTGAATTACCAGGATTTCAGCTTCCCACAAAAAGCCTAAATTGCCAGAAGACGACACAAAATGACACAAGTTTCCAGAACAACCACCCCACAAACCACCCCACGAGCTAGACGAAAGCGGCGAACTCGTCCGCCAGGGAGTTTAGTGGCTTTTCAACGGGACTTTTCAGAGTGTCCAAGTAGAGGGCCGTGGTTCCAGGCTTCTTGTGACGAAGGACGTGTTGAATCTCAAACAAGCTGGCATTATGCTTGTCCCGAAGGATCGACGCCACATAATGTCTCAAGGGGTGGAAGCTGAAGGGTTTCACCCCCGCTTCTTGGCAGAAGTGAACCAGCATGGAGCGGGTACTCTGTTCCCCCACGAAGATTGACTTCGACCTTAACTTAATCTTTGCAGGGAACACCGCTTCAGGGTGTTTCCGTTCGGCGTAGCGTCTTTTGAGAACGCTTTCGGCTGTTGCGTTCATCGGAAGGTTGTCCCATTCCTCCCCCCCGCCTTGTCTTTTTTTGGTCTTGAGTCGGATTAGCTTCTGCTCGAAGTCCACATCCGCCCAAGTCAACTTGCGTATTTCGTTCCGTCTGGCGGCTGTCGCCAGCATCAACAGAAGAAAGTCCTTCCCCCACCCCGTAGCTACGGACAGAACCTTGTCGATATCTTCCTTCGGCGGGATGTACGGAATGTATTGTGCTTCAGGCAATCTGGGAATCTTGAACGGGTTGGACGACACTAACCCCGTGTTCGTCGTGTGCCAGTTCCACAGTGTTTTGAGGTCACGGACGTACCGATTCAACGTGACCGGCGGGTGGGTCTTCAAAAAGTGCTTCTGGAACGCCAACGCTGTTTCCCTTGTGATGCCCTCCACAGGTCGATCCACCCCCAAAAAATCATAGAGAGCCTGGATGTGTGCTGACTTGTAATGAATCGTCCTCTGATCCAACCTCTCCGCTTCCGCTTCGAGGTATTGCTTCACGAACGTGGACAGGTGGAGAACCTTCGCCCGTTTCTCTTCGGCTTCCAGTGACTTACGCTCTTCTGCAATCCAAGAGTTGGCGTCCTTCTGGGTTCGGAAGCCTCTCCGCTTGTAGCGTTGCCCTAAGAACTCAAAAACCGCCCGATACTTCCGGCCCTCTTTCGTTTCATACCGTTCAACACTCATGGCTTGCCCTCCCCCCCGCTTTGCTCGGGTTCGGGTTCTGGTAGTCGGGTCACCCAGACATCTAGCCAATTAGACATGCTACGGCGATCCGCCCTTGCCAACCGGCGGATTTTCTCAATGGTAACTTCCCGCAAGCGAACGTTGAACATTTTCGAAGGTGCTTTCTCGTACACTGGCGTTCCCTCCCGCTAGAGATTTCAACAAAAAAGATATTGTTTGTAAAGCACTCTCCCAGGTTTTACGGGCCAAAGTCGGTGATGGATTCACAAAACAAGCCTGAAGTCAACACTTTTTTCTTGACATTTCTAGGAAGTTGTGGCACTATTCTTTCCTCAAAATCAACTGCAATTTAAAGTCGAGCGGGTTTTGCAATTGATTGCAAAAACGCAGACGGGAGAGTTTTGCCCTAAATTTGACAGTCTGGGCGCAATTTTTACTATAGTGTTGTCTACAATAACTGCTAAAGAGGTGAAACAAAGTGACAAAGAGAGACTTTTTAGAGTTACTAGCCCAACCAGGGCCAGAAACGCAGTACGCCGCCAGGGGGAAGGATGGTCGCATCCTTCCCGCCACAACCGTGAATGAGGCGGTGGAAGCCCTTGGGACGCTTAACTTGGGGCAAGACGTGTGGCTTTCACTCAATCCACGGGTGGCGGGTGCTGTTGATAGCAAGCATGTAGGCAAGGTGGATCAAGTCGCCCTGGTCAATGGCTTCGCGGGTGACGTGGATTTCGGGCGGGATGGGCACAAAGCCGAAGACCACCCCCCCACCGCAGAAGACGCCCTAGCGGTCATCAACGCCGTGGGGATCGAACCCACGATGATCGTCCATACCGGGGGCGGGTTCATGCCACTGGTGCTGCTTGAGAGTCCTTATGCAATTAATTGCGAAGGGGATCGTGACCGCTTGAACAACCTGTGCCGCCGCTTTGCTAACGCCTACAGGGACAAGGGCAAAGATCAGGGTTGGCGGGTGGACGGATCGAAGTCCATCGCACAGTTGATCCGGGTTCCTGGCACAGTGAATCTGAAGGTTCCGGGGCAGGAAAGGCCCGTCTCGATCCACTCAAATTCTGGACGGCGGTATACGTTAGAGGAATTGGAAGCCCTGCTTCCCGCCGAGGCCGTGGTGGAAGCCACCCCCCGCGAAGCGTTCACGGGGAACATCCCACAGGGGACGGACGCTAGAGATTTGCTGGAACTGCCTTGTATCAAGAACGCCGTTGACAATTCTTGGCATCTTCCCCGCGACGAATGGCTAATCGCCGGACGGGCGTTGTGCCATTGCGACAATGGCCCGGAGGTCTTCCGCGACATATCCCGCGACTACAGTGATTACAACGCAGAAGTCGTGAACGCCCAGATTCGGGACATTCGGGAGAACATGAGGCCCCCCCTCTGTTCGTCGATTTATCGAGAATTTCGCGGGGAGTTCTGCGAGGACTGCCCGCACTTCGAGCGGATCACGTTGATGACGGGGCAATCGGAGATCAACTTCCGGCTAAACAGTCCTATCACTTTGGCGATCCGTAAAGTTTACGAAAGAGAAGAACAGAAACAGACCGAAGGCAGTCGCCCAAGACTTGTGAGCGCGAGGACTGTCCGCACAAGGCCACTAGAGATGCGGCCCCCACCACTCATACCAGCCTTGAAGTGGAACAAGGGCGCGACACTGATGATTTCAGGCGAAACGGGCGTTGGCAAGTCTTTCTATGCTTTGGAACTGGCCTATGCGTTGGCCTCCGGAACAGACTTCCTGGGGTTACCAGTCAGCGGGCCACAAAAAGTCGTCATCATACAATCTGAAAACGACGCGGAAACCATGCGGGAGCGCATGGAATCCCGCATTGCGGCAAAGGGTGGAAACGAAGACAATCTGTGGCTGGTCGAAGAGGGACAGTACGCCAGCTACAGCGGCACGCTTGTGGATCACAACGGGAAGCCAACCAACAACACAAGCAAACTTGCCGAAACGCTGAAAGAAACCTCACCGGACGTGATAATCGTTGACCCCCTTTCAGACTTCCATACGGCAAAGGAGAATGACGCCATCATGGGCGTTGTCATCAAAGAAATACAAAGCGTGGCCCGTGCGGTGGGTGGTGCGGGACTCGTCATCATCCACCACCACGGGAAGCCGGGGAAGCCGGGGGAAGGACACACGGGAAAGCATGCCATGCGCGGATCGTCTGGCATCGCAGCGAAGGCGGCAGTCATCATGACCGTGAAGCAAACAAAGACGCAAGATGAGGTGGAGACTGTAAAAAAACGCGGTGGGCCAATATCAGAGCTAGAGCGCATTATCTATTGTGAAAAGCGGGATGGTTGTGTTTGGCGGACCTGTCAGCGTCACGCCATAAGCTCCACGGACGTTCGGCATGTCTGCGACACTGTTGGACAGATACAAGGGAAAGGATGCTTTGTCGCCATGATACGGGAACGAGAAGATTTAAAGGCCCGATTCGAGAATGGGGTTGTGCCAGAGCAAACAGCGGAAAAGGCTATTAAAAGGGCACTCGAAGACGGACTTATCATCGTCGAAACGGTGGGACGTGAGAAACTCTACAGGCTACCGGAAGACCAACAGAGGCCGGGTGGCATGGAAACAGCGGGCGGGACACCCCAATCCCCCCTACTGCAATGAAAACACCCCCATACCTCCATACCTCCACGTGGACCTATCAGGGGGTGGAGCTATTAAAACCCGCACCAATGGCCGAAATAATAGCGACACAGGAACACCCCCACCTAGAGGGGGTGGAGGTATCTAAACCATTGAAAACAAAGGAGAAGTCAATACCTCCACACCCCTATATAATACCTCTTTGGGGTGGAGGTATTTCTTGCAGGGGAGAGGCTTGAGGTTTTTGATTGTTGAAGGTGTTTCCCCCGATCAATCTGTAACTGCAAAAAGGCCAACCCACTTTTGCAATTGACTGCAAAAACCTAGAAAAATCGGGATGGAAAACATGGAAAAACGCAACAGTAACGCAAAACAACAAAAACAACTTGACAAAAATTCAAAAAGGAGTATCATTATGACCATGCAGTTGATCGAACCTGACTACGAAAAAGACCGCACAAAACACTTTCAAGACGCGCTAAAGCGTACTGGTGGGGAGGTTACCTATCACATTGAGCTTTTTCTAGACCCAAGAAAGGAAAGAGAGCTTATTAAAGAAACCTATCACGCAATAATGGGGGAGGATGCACCGTGGAAAGACCGTTGGTTACGCACGTCACCGGCCATGACAATGCCCTTAGAATCGTGACCATGACGTTTCAGGTGGTGGGGGAAGAAATCGCCAACCCGGAAGTAAGACGTTTTTTCCAGGAGTTGGGTGTGGACTTGGACGACTACAGACCCCTGCCCACCACCACCCCACAGGAACTTATGGCGGGAGGGAAGCCCATGAAGCAGTGAAAATGGCAGTGGATTTGATGTAAAACCTATAACACCTCAAAGGAGGAGCGTTCATGGACTTTAGGGAAGAAATTCAAGAAGCGTCTTACGGCGATTGTGACAAGCTGATTTTGGACCAAACATCTTTCATCGAGATTCATTCAGACATTATTGATGAATTGGTTGCAACGTTTAACAAGAAAACGTGGGAAGTGTCCTTCAACTTGACTTTTGATGAGTGGTGGAAGGAGCGGGACAGCTTTTTCGGCTTCGAGGTTTTCGAGTCGGAGTATGGGCTTACACCGGAAAAGACCGAGTACATCAAAAAGCATCTGTATCATTCCTTGAAGTCGGATGCTCGCGTGAAACTTCAAATACAATTAGAGAGGCGCGCCAGGAAGCGGAAGGCGGGCCTTTGCGGGGTGGTCCTGCCCTTCAAAAAGCTATTCGCAACGGCATAACCCCTACCAATAACTGGGTATAATCCGGGGAGGCGACACCATGAAACCTAAACAGCCTCCAAACAAACTTAGGCGGGAAGTACGCACCAGTAACATTTAACCAAAGCCACCCTGCTACAAAAAAAGGAGCTTGTTTATATGTGGATAGATGAGAAGTTTCACGAGGCCATTGATGTTGCTGTTTCTGTTGGCTTTGACCTGCAATCAATTGCAGATAAGCGTCAGGCTTGTGATGCTTTATATGATTATATTCAAAGAGAAATCAAAAATCGCTCTTTGTTTGATGAATATGATTTTTCAGTTGAAGAATGGCATAGCTCGTACGGTCTTTTGAAGCACACTGTAGGTTTTAGTAGAAACCTACGCGCACCATCTTAAAATAGGTAGCTGAACATGACGCCGAACAGAAGGGCGCACACGAGGGCGGGGACCAACCCCGCCCTTTTTCATGTCCCAAAACCATACCCCAAAACCACACCATAAAACTTGGAAATAGCGTCGTTGTGTCCTTATGTAGCCCTTCCATTCTAATTGATAGTTATTATCAACTAATAATCATTCTCAACAACTACCCACCTCACCCTCTCTAGTTGATAAAGCTTCTCAACAAACACCGTGCCACTCTTCCCTCATTGCATCATCTCCACCACCTGACCATACCATCCCCATCGATCCCTTGTATCACCTTGGCATGATCCCTGCATAAGCAATGTTGCTACGATATAACTCGAAAGTAACACCCTATGCCATTGCTCTTGTTTATGCACAAGCCATGCCATCCTATCTAGTTGTATTCCTGTTGCTTATTTCAAAGTTGTCATAATGGTTATTACGAGTCATTCAAAAGCCTTACTTCAAGCGGCTTTTTGGCTGTTATTTTTATCAAAGCATTATGGGACAGCACTTTTCTATCTCTTTTTTTCACTTTTTTTGTCTGGCCTGATTCTTCCATAATTATATTTTCAAGTCAACACACTGTCCGTGGGAACCGAGAAGGTACATATAAGGTACTACCATGAAGGACATACACTTCTCCGTATGTATAGGACAACACACAAATGCCACGCGGACTGCACCAGAAATCCCTTCGGAACGCCGAAACACTAGAAGCAAAGCAGAAGATTCTGCTGGCGAAGTACCGTCATGACCTCAAGATGGCGGGAAGAACGCTATGTGAAGCCGATAAGGCTTCCTTGGGGCGTCTTGTTGCATTACAGCTACTTCTAGAAAGCTTGGATGAGAAACGTCTTGCTGGTCACCCTGTTGACGATACGTCTTACTTCCGCTTTATCCGTGAGTTTCAACGCCTCATGAAAAGGTTGTTTCCTCCCCAGACCACCACCAAGGCCAGCACGAAGACCACCCCCGCCTCTAGCGGCATCGATCCTTGGGAGGCTGTAGCCAATGGCTAAGCAATCCCCAAAGGACAAGGCTCTGGCTAGGTGGGGAAAGCCTGGGTTTGAGGGGTTCCAAGCGTGGTTTCAGGACATCCAACCCCACACCCTCCATTCTGACAGGAAGTACCGCCCCCTGGTCCTTCTCCCTTGGCAGGTGGATATCCTCAAAGAAGCCCTTGCCGTTGATTGCGAAGGGCATTTCACACATTCCCTGTCCCTTTTGACCGCCCCTAGACGGCATAGCAAGTCCACCCTCTGGTTGATGATCTGCCTCTGGGTTGTCTGCTCTAAGCCGAATAGCAATGTGTTCATGTATCCAAGCACTCTTGAACATGGCCGTAGAACGCAGTTGAAGCCCCTCCACAACGTTATTAACAACACCCCCAAGCTGAACGCATTGCTTGGGGATTCCTTGCTTGCTGCTGGTATGTCCTTCGCTGACAATGGTTCTAGTATCATGCTGGTCACCCCAAGCTTTAACTCTGCGTTTGGTGACAAGTGTTCCCTCTTGTGGGTCAGTGACCTTCACAGTCACGAAGACCTTGCCGGTTTCAATGCGTTTCAAGCCTCTTTACTGGACACCGAGGATTCCTTGATCCTGGTGGATTCCAACCCGGACCAGGACGGCGGACCAGTACACGCCCTTGAGGTTGAAGCACAGTCCAACCCCCGTATCTTCGTCTATAAGAAGGAATACAACGACCTTTCGGACTTCAACGCCAACGCTCCCGAGTGGATTGATAGGGAGAAGGTTAGACGTTTACAGGCTACCACCCTGGAACACGAGTTCCTTCGGGACATCCTTGGTAAGCGTGGTTCGGGGAAGTACAGTCTCTTTCCCAAAGAGTATATCGATAAATGCCAATCGGATTACTCTCTTCCCATGTCGAAAGAGATGTTCGAAGACCTTACAAAAGGCCGGGAGTTTATTGTTACTTCTGGAATTGATAGGGCTAAACGTCTTTTTGGTGGGGATGGAACCATTGTTACAACGATCCTCAAGACCGCCCGACCCGATGGCGAGTCGGTCCTCTACATTTGCAATCAAACTGAAGTCATCCCCAACGAACTTAGCTACGTCAAGAAAGCCATCCTGAACGACGTTGAACGCTACAAGCCGAAGAACATTGTGCTTGAAGATTACGAAACGCAGGACTTGAGGGCTTTCCTAGATCACCAGAAGATTCCTTCTGAATACGTCGCTGCTCACAATAAGAATCAAAATACGGCTTTCCTAGACCTCCACAGGCACTTCAAAGAAGAGCGGGTGGCCCTCCCGCTTTCCGATGAACTGGTAAAAGAGCTTACAACCTTCGCTTATGCAGAAGGAACTGCCGGTAAGTATAGTTTTGGTTCGATCAACAAACGCAAATTCAAGGATGATAGAATCTATTCCTTGGCTTGGGCGTTGTTCGCTTCTCGTAAAGCTGTCCTCTCTCTCTACAAGCTAGGTAACATTGTCTGCACTAACAAGCGGCCAACCCGCTCCATGTGCATCCTGTTTGGTGGGGAGGCTATCCTTCCATGCAACACAGAATGTCAAGCCTTCCACTTGCTGAAAGAACAGCATAAGCACTTCTCCAAGGTCTACATGGAAGACATCAGTCTTTCAACTTTCTTTTCCCAATATGTCAAGCACACTGGTGCTAGAGTGTACCAAGCCGCTTAATCTTCGCAATCAACTGCAAAAAAGTGAACAGTATCTATGAATAGTTTGATCGACGATATCCGCAACAGTCAGTCCACCCGCCAACGCAAGGCGGACCAGGAATTGAGACTAGACTATTTTCAAGACAATCAGCTTGAGAACTTGTGGGCTATCCTGTCCCAAGACTTCAGCAATCCCGAGAAGCTACAGCCCTGCTTTGTCAACATCGTCAAGAAGATCACCAACCTTCGGGCTTGCGTCTACGTTGAAGAAGCCACCCGCAGTGTTGAAGGCAGTGAACAAGATAAAGAGCTTTTCGCAATCATTGCGGAACAGGCGCAACTTGATAACACACTCAAGACTGCTTCCAAGCTGACCAAGTTGCTCAAAACCTGCTTGATTAGGGTGGTCTATCGCAATGGTAGATTAGACTTAGACTTGCTGCCCTCCCACCTCGTGGATGTTTGGGTTGGGGATTCCCCGCGTGACATTGAAAGCGTTTTGGTGACCCACCCCCCGCTCGATGGGCGGGAGGAAAACACCACTTATTCCCACTGGACTGCTACAGAATGGCAGAGGCTTGATTACAGAGGCCGCGTCATCGAAAGCGGTCCAAACCCTTACAAGTGCCTTCCTTTTGTTTCCTTGTGGGACTCCACCCCGCTCAATGACTTTTGGCTTCCGGGTGGGGATGACCTCGTGGCGTTGCAGGAAGCAATCAACAGCAAGCTAGTCGATTTACTCCACACTCTGCGCTTCCAGGCGTTTGCCGTGGGGTGGATCAAGGGCGGGGAAGGCGGCGGGTCCATTCAAGCCGATCCGGGTAGTTTTGTTGAACTGCCGGAAGGCGGAGAACTTGGCTTCGCCCACCCCCAAGCTGCGATTTCAGAGGCCATTGAAGCCATCGACATGCTTCTCAAGTGGGCCGCAGTGTCAAACGGCCTTCCCGCCTCTAGTCTCTCTACGGAACCGACTGACGAATCTGGTATTTCGAAACTAGTCTCTAATTCCGAGCTATCAGAAATGCGGCGGGATGATATCGCCCTTTTCAGGCAGTACGAAAAACAGCTTTTCCACCTTATCCGCATTGTTTGGAATGCTCACAACTCTAAGAGGCTGTCCGACTCTGCTACCATCTCCGTTGATTTTGCTGATCCCAAGCCAGACACAAGCGATACCGACAAGGCCAACGCCTGGAAATCTTTGATGGAACTAGGCGTAATCGGCCCCGTTGATATTGTAATGGAGAGAAATCCCGACATCACGACGCGGGAGGAAGCCCTTGAGTACCTCATGCAAGTGAAAATAGAAAACGACAAACTAGTGGATGGGGTTCTGTAGTGGGCATTGAATACAAAGTTGATATTGCTGGCCTTGGGCCATTCGCTGCTGCTTTTGCGAAGGCCACGAATGAGGCTTTAGGCAAGATGAACACCGTTCGAAAAGAGTTCATCACGGAAATGTCAGACCGTATCGTGGACTCCACACCTGTTGATACAGGCCGTGCCAAGTTCAACAATCAGATTGCCGTGAACACCATCCCACAGTCGGCACTGTTTGGAACTGACAAAGACGGCACAGAAACCAAGCAGAGGAACAAGGCAGAAATCGAAAAATCGGGGATGGAAGACACTGTGCATCTTTACAACCAAGTAACCTACGTTGATGGCCTTGAACACGGCACATCGAAACAGGCACCAAATGGTTTTTACGGCGTGAACATTGGGGATGCTGAATCCATCCTCGATGCAATCGTCGCAAAACATAAGGCATAACTCGCCCACCCAGGCGTTAAAAGGAGCAACAACATGGCAGATGAACAGAACGTGACCTCTGACGACACAGGGGAAGGACAGAACCAGGGATCGAACGAACACGCCAACCCCGGCGATAGTGGGGGGAAGTTCATCCCGAAGAGCCGTTTTGACGAAGTGAACCAGAAGTTCAAGGAAGCGAAGGAAACCCTTCAAGCTGTCGTGGACGAGTTGAAGGCCGACCTTCCCGAAGAAATGCAAGACCTGGTTCCCGACCTCCCCCCCGCCGAAACCATCAAGTGGCTCAGACTCGCCCAAAAAAAGGGAGTCTTTGGCGGGAAGGAAACACCTCAAAGCGGTCCCGATGCAAAAAGGCCGGGTGGAAAGTCCACCCCCGATTTCGACACCATGACCCCCGGAGAACTTATCTCTATGGGTCTGCAACAGCGATAGGAGAAACGAAACATGGCACTTCTGACACTGGCGGAATCCGCCAAATACTACAACAACCCCTTGCAGCGTGGCATCGTGGAAACCTTTGTCCGTTCTAGTGGCGTGTTGCAGTATCTTCCTTTCATGAGTATCAAAGGCAACGCTTTTAAGTACAACGTTGAAGAAACCCTTCCCGGTGTTGGTTTCCGTTCGATTAACGAGGAATACACCCCCGACATCGGCGTTATCAACCCTGTTGTAGAGTCCCTGTTCATTGCTGGTGGTGAAATCAAGATCGATAACGCGCTTATCCGACAACAGGGGGAAGGCGCGGACATCCTCGCCGAACAGATCAGCATGAAGACCAAGGCCCTCGCCCTGGCGATTGAAGATGCTTTTTTTCACGGTGACACTACCGCCGATCCCGAGAAGTTTGACGGTCTCGAAGTCCGCGTGACTGGCGACCAGCTTTTGAAGACCGGGACCACTGCGGGTGGTGCTGCCCTGACCCTGGCAATGCTCGATGAATTGATCGACGCTTGCGACCTCCCCCCCTCCGTCCTGTTTATGAACAAGACGCTCCGCCGCAAGGTGAACGCCCTCATGCGTGCGGCTGGACAGGCCGCGGAAACCGTGACCGGCGTCTTCGGGCAACAGATTCCCGCGTATGCTGGTGTGCCGATTGTCGTAGTGGGCAAGAACAACACGGGCGCGGAAATCCTGGGCTTCACCGAAGCTGACGGACAGTCCACCCCCGCCGCTGCTTCCTGTACTTCCGTTTACGCCGTGTCATTTGGCGGGGAAGGTATCACTGGCTTGCAGTCCGGTCCTATGGACGTTGATGACCAGGGACGCCGGTCTACCTTCCGCCACATCGTTGTGGACTGGGACATGGGCCTCAAGATTGCCCACCCTCGCGCTGTTGCCCGCCTGAAGGCGATTAAGAACGCCTAACCGAATGGGTGCTTTTGATGTTGCCCACCACTGCCCACATTGCGGCAAGCGTTTGCCTTTCAACGGGTATGTGGTGTTGGTTAAGACCCGTTGCCGTGACTGTAAAAACTGGCTTGTGGTAACATCAACAAAATCTATGCTTGAAGAGGATTATCTAAAGCAGAAATAACAAGATGGCATAAGTCGTCTATTTAGAGTGTCCCATGTGGGCCAGAAGTCGGAACATCCCGACTCTGGCCTTTTTTTATTTCAAAAAAACATTGAAAGGAGTAATACATAATGGCAGGACAGTTTGCCGCCGGTAGTTCGGCTGGCTTTCGATACGTTCCAGAGGTGACTTACGGGACCACCCCCGCAACCCCGAGCATGGTTGAACTGCGTTACACCAGTTGTTCCATGCAGTTGACCAAAGACGCTTTCCAGTCCGCTGAACTGCGTTCTGACCGTCAGATTTACGGGTTCAAACAGGGCAACCAGCGTGGCGGTGGTGACGTGGCTTTTGAGTTCTCGTGGAAAGAGTTTGATCCTTTCCTCGAAGCTGCTTGCTTTGGTAAGTGGAATAGCAACGTCCTCAAGGCTTCTTGGGATGCTGAAACCACCCCCGCCAAGTCCAACCCGGTTTCTTCGTTCTCCATTGAGCGTTCGTTCTCGGATATTGGGCAGTATCAGGTCTATAAGGGCGTTATGGTCAACAGCTTTTCGCTGTCCATCAAGCCCAACGCTATGGTCACTGGCTCTTTCAACATGCTTGCCAAAGACGTTATGGCTATGTCTGGTACTCCCCTTGACTCCGAGCCTACCGCTTCGCAGGCCGAACTTCCCTATGACGGTTTCTCTGGAACCATCAAGGAAGGTGGTACTACCATCGGTCTGGTGACGGGTCTTGACATTCAGTTGCAGAACGCCCTTGAGCCTCTGTTCGTTCTAGGCAACCGCAACGCTGCTGGTATTACGGCTGGCCGTTCCAACTTGACGGGTACTGTGTCCGCCTTCTTTCAGGACACCACCATGTTCAACAAGTTCGTGAACGAAACTGTTTCCAGCGTTGAAATCGTGTTGGGCAATGGAACCACCAAGTCTTACACCATTCTGATTCCCCGTTTGGTGTATTCTGGTTCTGACACTGCCGTTTCTGGTGAAGGCCCTATCACTTTGGCGATGCCCTTTCAGGCCCTTTTGGACCCCACCGAACAGACCAACCTCAAAATCAGTAGGACGAATACGTAAATCCAACGCTACATCTAAATGGGGGTGGGATGGGCCACCCCCACAACATTTCGCAATCGACTGCAAAATTACTATGAAACAAGTATCGGATGCCCTCAATACAAGACTTAACACGTTTGCTACAGCACAAGGTCTGCTTGTTGCTTGGCAAAATGCAGACTTTACACCCCCCGAAGGAACCTACCTTAAGCCGTACATGATCCCTGGAAGTCTATTTGCAAAGCATCTAGGAGCGGGTGGGTTGTCGGAACAGCGGGGAATCTACTATGTAAACATCATTTCACCATTGAATATGGGGGTTGGGGATGCTCAAGAACTTGCTGACGCGATTTGTCAACACTTTCCACGAGGCCTTGAATTGTCTCTCGGGGATGGCTTGCTTCCTCTAAGAGTAGTTCAAAGCCATATGGCGATTCAGCGTGAAGAGGAAACGTGCCTCTTCACTCAGATTCAAGTACAATTTTACACTTACAGATAGACTAAAATGCAAACACAACTCAAACAAGCCGTAAAACGGCTATTTCAAGCGGGTGGGTCTGTACAAAAGCAGGTGACCATTACTGCAAAAGCGGGTGGGACGGTGAATCCCTCCACTGGTAAAATGACGGGTGGGACAACGACTACCGTAACCATCCCCGCTTTCCTTCAAGGTTACAAGCAGAAAGACATTGACGGCACTCTTATAAAGACCACTGACCGCAGACTTTTGATGGACAAAGACGACTGTACAGTTGCAATTGTGACGAATGGGAAGATCACGATTGATGGAAAGACGTATAATATTGTAAACATTCGGGAGGTTGCCGGGTTATGTTACTGCTTGCAGATTCGGATTTGATGCACGAAGAGGATGCGCCTATTTACTATGATCCCACTAGGGAGATCGAAGAGGCTTACAATGAGAACAGATCGACTTTCGAAGGGGAATTGCTACCTGTGCTGCTGGCTTTGCTTCACCAGTGGGAAGTGGATCACAAAGCCACCCCGCTTTATGCGAGAACAAAGAAGCTCTTGACGCTTCGAGGTGACCTCCAAAAGTGGATTCTCCACGGTTCAACATATCTTGAAGAAAAGCTGACCGAAGCAAACAACCTTACTCCCCATATGGAAGAACTTCAACGGTTCTACGCGCTGCGTTTTCCTGGGGTGGCCTTCAAGGTTCCAACTGACCCAAAGTTCCCGCTTCTCCTGTTGGACGGCAAGACCGTCAAGGAGTGCTTGACAAAGGCGGGGGAGGGCTTCGCTCAAAGGATCATAAAGCACTATCAGAACGGTGAGAACGTCTATGATGCCGTGATGAAGGCTTGGGATTCTGGGTTGGACTACCAGCACCGTCTTATCAGCACACACTTTCTTTACCGCCAGAGGATTGCCGAGGTTCTTTTCTACAATGCCAACCCAGCCATATTCAAGTATGTAATATTCTCCGCTATCATGGATGGCCGTACAAGCAAGATATGTCGCGGGTTAAACGGGAAGATATACGACATCAACAACCCAAGTATTCCCATACCACCCCTTCACCCACGATGCCGTAGCAGACTTGTGCCTTTCAACAATTTGACAAAGTAAGGGAAATGGTTATTATATATGTTAGTCAATTATCCGACTGAAGCCTATAACAGTTTCGTTAACGTAGAAGATGCAGACGATTTCTTTGCGGACAGACTGAACGCGGAAGCGTGGGACGCTTTTGAAGAGTCAAGAAAAGAAAAACTGCTTATCCGGGGCTTCCGGGTCATCACCAGCTACGTCAACGAGGACGACGTGGCTCTTGTGGACTTGCAGTTTGCACAGATGGAACAAGCCTTGTATGAGTATAGGTTTAGCCCCGACACTTACATTGATCCTGTTTCCTCCGTAACCGTGGATGGACTCAAGGCAGACTTTGCGAAGAACACAGTAGCGCGGTTGGCCCCCGAGGCTGTGTTGCTGCTCAAGCCATATCGGAGGTTAAACACACTTGAAGTTCGGAGGTAAGTACAATGGGAAAGCTGGTCGATAAGGATACTGACTTTAGAATAGATATGAATAACGTCTGCAAGAAATGCCTTAAAAGATCAACATGCGTTGATATGTGTTATCCCGTGAAATGCTTTGTTTCGCATGGTGACCAAGTGAACTTTCAAGAGGTTTCACCCGATAGGTGGGCAGCACACCCTAAAGTCCTTTCCGAGTGTTTTATTAATGGCGTGGGAGACACAGAGCGCGACAGATACGACCCTGTAGGAAATGCGGGGGAGGAACCAGACGAAAGCGGTTACGCTTCAAGTTACTTCAAAGACCTCTTTGACGCAGACAGGGAAGACCTGGAAGGCATCTCCCGCATGGCGAAACACTTCCTCTTATGGGTTCGTCATGACTACGACACTTCTGCCGTTTCCACGTCTTTAGGCGGGAAGGTCACTGCCACCGAAATAGCCACCGACATCATGTACATGCAAGAAAGGTTGCGGAAGGCTTTCCAGACCGCTTGCAGGCAGGAACACCTTGAGAAGGTCTTAAAAAACGAGCTAGCATCCGAGAGTGATAAGGTCTTCGTCCTAAGCGACATGTTCCGATACAAAAGCAGAGAGGTTGCGGACATTCTAGGCATATCCCCCACCCGCGTAGAGAACGTCCTTCAAGCCGCCCGGCGTAAGATCGTTCAAGGCGGAACCCTCTTTGAAGGCATCACGCAGGAACAGAGGGACCAAGTAGCCGCACAGATCGAGAACGAGCGTAACCTTAACACGGAATCAGCGCGGCGTTGTCGTCTCCGCTTGCGGGAAGGCGTAGCCGCTTAACTAAACAACCCTCCCTCCCCCTGAAGCCCTCACTGTGCCTTCCCCACGGTTTAGAGGGCTTCCTTTTTTTTTCGCAGTTGACTGCAAAGTAACTATATTTTATTATTATATTTTATAATATTCTTTTAGTGGCCCTCAATTTTCTAACATTTTGGTAGTAATTTATCGATAATACTGGAGGGAAGGCATGAGAAAGCATTGGTTGATTTTGGGTTGTCTGGTGGGTCTTTTGGGGTTGGCGTCTGTGACGGACAGTTATGCGGGGAGGAAGAAGCCCCCGCAGCCGACGGAAGAAATGTCCGCAGCGGACAAGATCAAAGCAAACCCCACCGTGATCGAGGATGGGGCGAAGTTCCAGCCACCAGACTTGCGAGAGATCGCAGTAACTACCGGGGCTATTATTCGCTTCTACGGGTTCACTTGCAACTCCATCAACACCCTGATTAGGCCGCAGAACGGTGGACTCCAGGTTTGGTGTGATGGCATGGCGCATGTCTATCGTATTCGTGATTACGGTGGGAAGGTTCTCGTTACTCCGGTACTCATGCCTTAAAAAAACAAATGAGGTGGGTGGGATGCGTAAGACATGGGAGCAGGCAGAGCCTTTGATTGATACAGAGATCAGGGGTGTGTGCAGAAGGTTTTGGAATGTAGGCCATCCCACCCAGGAGGGCTGTAGCGGTCATGGCGGGAAGGAAACCAAAAAGGGGTGACCCTGCATCGGGGGAAGGCTACCGAAAACAAAACCACCCCACAAGGCCACCCCTTAAGCCCCATAACTTCGAGCTAAACACCTACCAATCAAAAGTAAAATTGCTTATTCTCTTTAGTGGATCAAGCCAAGGCGAAAAAATAGGACAGGGGAGCATGGCTCCCCCATCCTTTGTTTCCGGCGCAAGACAACCCGATCCGGCCGCAGGAACTGTGCGTGGCACGCGGCCAGCGCGTTGCGCGCGAGGCAGTCCGGGGCACGAAACGGGCTTGCCCCGGCCCTGTCTCGTCAGGGATTGCGCCGTGCGCATTCCCTGACCCACGGACGCCAGCGCCCGCTATGCCTCGCGTCTGGCGCCATATGCGCTTGGTTATTCCTTCTTCTGGTCATCGTGCGACCCTGCATTTCTGTAGCCACGGTAGACCGCCCACCCGGCCAGGAGCAGACTTGCCCCAAACATGCCATAGGCCGCGGAAAAGACATCCTTTTCGTACAAGACGAGAAAGGCGGCAAAGGCTATTGCCGACAACACGACGGTTTTCATGAGCTTTATCCTTTTGCATCCAGCATGACCGTTTTGCGCTGTACAGTCTGGAATCCCGACGAGACCAGCGACCCTGCGCCGCATATGCGGCAAAAGGGCCGTGAGCGTTTGGTCCGGGTTTCACGGATTCGCGCCGACGTCCCTTCAGAACATCCCGGGAAATTCCCAGGCCTGAAGGGAAACACTTACAACGCGTCGCAAAAAACAGGGGGAGCGAAAAAGGAAACTATCCGCAGGCGATGCGGCACAGGGGGGACAGCGTCCGGATACGCGTCCGGAGGAAGGCGTATTCGCCATCCGTGGGAAGATTGCGCTTCCCGGAGAGCGAGATTGGAAGCACCGGGGTCGGCAGGGGCGTAGCGGACAACTGGCCGACAGGAAAAATCGGCGTCTCAGGGACGCCCTGGGGCAGTCGCGAGCCGGGCTCTGCAACGGCCCCATGGACGGCGAACCCGGTTGCCGCCGCGCCTTCGACCTGGAGGGAATCCAGGGAGCCATCCGTGCGCCCCGAAAGCGGCGTCTGCCCCAAAAGGAGGGTCGCCAGCACCAGGAGGAAAACGATGGGCCGCCATTGCGCCGGAAACGAACACCCCGCGAAGGGGGCGGAATGCACGGCGCGTCGGGGGCGCGGGAAACGGCGGGACAGCGGCATGGTCACGGCGCGCGGCTTCCTGGCGGCGAAGCCGTCCGATCCGGCTGCAAGGCGGCAGGTCACGGGGCAATCACAGGCCCTTTGACGGGACAGAGGTGCGGTAAGATCCGGCTGGCGGCCGGGGGGAAGGCCGGGCTGATCGAAAGCCTGGCCGGGCGTGCGGACGTTTCGTCTCAACAACAGGGAAATCCCGTCACCGCTGACTGTCTGGCCAGGTCCAGCATGTCGGCCAGGGTGATGGAGTCGAGTTCGCGAAAGACCGACTGCGTGGCCCGCTCCCAGATACGCCGGGCCACGCAATCCGAAGAGATGGGACAGATCGTCTCGTCGCTGACGCATTCCGTGAGCGCCGGGCGCCCTTCCAGGATGCGCACCACATCGCCGATTTTGATCTCTCCGGGCGGCAGCGCCAGGACATGCCCCCCCTTGGGTCCGCGCTTGCTGTGGATGAACCCGCCCTTTTTGAGCTCCCGGATAAGCTGTTCCAGATACTTCACGGAAATCTTGCGTCGTTCGGCGATATCCTGGATGCGCACGGGGCCGCCGCCGCCGTTGATGGCAATGTCGAGCAGCATGCGCAGTCCGTAGCGACTCCGTGTGGTCAGTTGCATGGAGGGTTCCCCGGGAAAAAGGTGGTCGTCAATTCCGACGACAAAAGTATAATTCCAAAAATCCCGGCGAAGGGCAAGGGACCACAATAAAAAACAATGCCCAGACGGGCGCTTCCCGTCTGTCAGCCCGCCCGACTCACCGCCATGCGGCCGTATCCTTCCCGCCCCAGGGCCGGATTTTCCGCCGCCTCCTGTCCGGGATGGGTGCGGCGCACCTGCACCCCGCGGACCACGATGCAGTTGCTGCACACCACCGCTCCGGCCGACACGACATAAAAATCCATCTTCGAAACGACTTCCCCGCACAACTGGCACATCCGTTTCATGACACGCCTCCCTGTGTTGTTCTTCCCCACAACGCACAGGCGCTTTTCACAATTCGTGCCGGGAAACGCAGGCGGCCGTGGCGCCGCGAGGCCAAACGGCCGTGGCCGCATCAAGGAGGAAGGCCGTGGCCGCTTCCGTGAGAGAGGCCGTGGCCGCGTCAGGCGAGGGAGGCTCCGGCCAGGACCATGCCAAAGGAATCGCGCACCACCAGGGTCTGGCCCGACGCCGGGCGGGGGACCGGGGCGGCGAAGGCCACGTCCAAAACATCCCCGTCCGGGCCCTGGGTGACCGTGACCCGGGCCGGGCGAGGCCGCTGCCGGTAGCAGGTCTGCACCAAAAGGCGCTCGGGCCAGACCGCCGGATCAGCCAGAAAATTGACGCCACGGGCCTGGCAGCCCGTGGTGTCGAGCTCGCCCCGGGGGCCGACCACCAGGGCGTTTTTCGTCTCATCCCGGGCCAGGACGTACAGGGGTTCCCGCCAGGCCACGCCAAGCCCCCGCCGCTGCCCCACGGTATGCCGCCACAGGCCCGCATGTCGGCCCACCTCCCGTCCGTCGGCCAAAAGGATCGGCCCCGGCCCGGAAAGCGCGACCTGGCGGGAAAGCAGAAAGGCCCGATAGTCATCGCCGGGGATGAAACACACCTCCCGGCTCTCGCGCGGAAGAGGCGGCGCAAGGCCGCGCGCGGCCAGTTCGGCGGCCAGGTGGCTCTTGAGGCGCCCGGACAGGGGAAAAACCGTCCGGGCCAGATCATGCGGCGGAACCAGGGCCAGAAAATAGCTCTGGTCGCGGGTGTGGTCCGTGGCCGGGAAAAGCTGCACGCCGCCCTTGGCCAGGACTTCGAGCCGGGCGTAGTGGCCCGTGGCCAGGCGCGTGGCGCCAAGGCTGCGGGTATGTTCGGCCAACACGCCGAATTTCATGTGCGGGTTGCACTGGCTGCACGGATTGGGGGTGTGGCCCGAGGCGAACGCCGCCACAAAGGGGGCGATGACGGCGGCCTCGAAGGCGGCGCGCAGATCGAGATCGAAAAAGGGCAGGCCCATACGGTCGCACAGGGCGGCCAGACCCTGGGCTGCGCGATCCGAATCGTCGGGGAGGCCGTCGTCCCGGCGCGGCAGAAACCGGGCATGCACGGCCATGACCGCATGTCCCGCCTCACGAAGCAGGGCCAGGGCCATGAGGCTGTCTGTGCCGCCGCTTACGGCCACGGCGATGGGCATGGCGCTTTGCTTACACCCCCCTCGGGGCCATGGGCGGCCTGACCGCATCCATCACGGCCTTGGCCGTGCACAGAAGGCGCGTCTCGGCGAAGGCAGGGCCGAAAAACTGGAGCCCCACCGGCATCCCGCTTGCGGCCCCAAGCCCCACAGGGATGGACATGCCCGGCAGGCCCGCCAGGTTGAGCGAGATGGTGAAGATGTCGCTTAAATACATCTGCAAGGGGTCTTCGGTCTTCTCGGCGATACCAAAGGCCGTAAACGGCGAGGTCGGGCCGACGATCACGTCGCAGGAGGCGAAGGCGTCGAGGAAATCCTGACGGATGAGCCGCCGTACCTGGGCCGCCTTGCGGTAATAGGCGTCGTAATATCCGGCCGAAAGCACATACGTGCCGATGACGATGCGCCGCTGCACCTCGGGCCCAAACCCCTTGGCCCGGGACAGTTCGTAGAGCCCGGCCAGATCCGTGGCCGTGGCGTCGCGCAATCCGTAGCGCACCCCGTCGAACCGGGCCAGGTTGGAGCTGGCCTCGGCCATGGCTACGATATAATAGGTGGCCACGGCGTACGGGGTGTGCGGCAACGACACCCGCACCACCTCGGCCCCAAGCCCCCTGGCCGCATCCACGGCCGCCCGGCAGCAGTCCAGAACCTCGGCGTCCACGCCCTGCCCCCAATATTCTTCGGGAAGCCCCAGACGCACCCCCGCCAGGCCGCCCTTTTCCGCCCAGGCGGCAAGGTCCACCTCATAGTCCGGCACGGACCGGGGGGCGCTGGTGGAGTCTTTGGCGTCATGCCCGGCGATGGCCGTGAGCATGGCCGCGCAGTCTTCCACACTGCGGGTCATGGGGCCGATCTGGTCCAGGCTGGAGCCGTAGGCCACCAGCCCGTAGCGCGACACCCGGCCATAGGTGGGCTTTATGCCCACGATGCCGCAAAAAGACGCAGGCTGGCGGATGGAGCCGCCCGTGTCCGTGCCCAGCGCCCCGAAACACTGGCCGGAACTGACGGCGGCGGCCGAGCCGCCGCTGGAGCCGCCGGGAACCTTGGCGGCGTCCCAGGGGTTGGCCGTGGTCTGGTAGGCGGAATTCTCCGTGGACGACCCCATGGCGAACTCGTCCATGTTGGTCTTGCCAAGGATCACCGCCCCGGCCGCCTTGAGCCCGGTCACGGCCGTGGCGTCGTAGAAGGGGACGAAATTTTCCAGGATCTTCGAGCCGCAGGTGGTGGGCAGGCCCTTGGTGCAGATGGCGTCCTTGACCAAAACCGGAACGCCCCACAGACGCTTGCCCGGGTCCGGGCCCGCCGCGTCCAGGCAGGCGGCCTCGGCCAGGGCGGCCTCGGCGGCCAGATGCAGCACGGCATGGAGCGTGGGCTCCGTGGCCTTGATGCGGTCCAGACAGGCCGTGACGGCCGCCGTCGCCGTGATCTCGCCGCAGCGCAGCAGGTCGCGTACGGCGGTCAAAGACAGGGAACACAGATCGTGACTCATGAACGGCATCCTCTAGACGATTTTGGGCACAATGAAAAAACGGCCGTCGGTTTCCGGGGCGTTGTGCAGCACCTCGTCCCGGGAACAGGTGCGCGTCGCCTCGTCGGGCCGGGTGGGCGCGACGTGGGCCACGGGGCCGTAGAGGGGCTCGACGCCCGTGGTGTCCACAGCGGCGAGGGTCTCCATGTACTTCAGGATGTCGCCCATCTGTCCGGCAAAGCGTTCGAGCTTGTCCGCATCCAGGCGCAGTCTGGCCAGGGTGGCGATTTTCGCCGCAAGTTCGGGGGAAACGTCCATGGGTGGCGTGACTCCGTGTCGGTTGATTAGATCGCGGGCTGATGGGCCGGGACGGGCGCCTGGGGAGCGGCCGGGGCCGGGGGGACGAGGGAAGACGGCGCGCCGCCGGGTGAGGAGGTCGCCGGGGCCGGGACGCCTGCCCCTGCGCCGTCCGCACCCTGGCCGTCCGGCAGGGGAGCCAGCCCCATCTGTTCCTCGCGGGACGCGGCATAGGCGTTCTCGGATTCGGGTGCGGCCCCGGGCGCGGCCCCCCGGCTGCGAATGGTGTTGAGGCGTTCGCGAAAGCCCTCGGGGTCCAGGGGTACGGGACCGGCCACGGAGGGCCGGAAAAGGAACATGGACTGATGCACCTGCCCGGTGGCGTCGTAGCTTAGGGGGGCCATGCTCCACTGCATGGAGGCGGCGGACTGGGCCAATCTGGCGCTCACGTCTCCCGGAGACGTCCCAGGCGACAAGGGGCCGACCAGGGCGGCCATGCGGATGAAGTCGTAGCCCAGGGCCACCCAGAAATCCGCCGGTTGCTGGCCTTCGGCGTGCATGACCCGCACCAGCTCCCGGGTGGCCGGGGCCTCGCTGTCCTGCCACCATGCGCCCGGGCACACGGCCAGACGGTAATTTTGAATGTTGATGCTGCTTTTGGTGGCGGCGGCCCGGCTCAGGGCCTCGGTCCACAACTGGGGCCCCATGATGAGCAGATCCTGCACGTTGTTATGGAAAAAATACGGCAGGACGCCGTCCGAACGGTTCCAGTCGTCGGGGATGAACACCGCCCCGAAACCGCCGCCGGCCTCGGCCTGCTGCAACATCTGCTGCACGGCCACGTCCCAGCCCGTAGCGTCGGCGGGATTGTAGATGCTCGTGGCCGTGACCTGTCCGCCAAGCCTGGCCGTCTCCAGGGCGAAGAGTTCGCCCATGGCCTGGCCGTAGCGGTCTTCGGGACGCAGAAGCCCGTAATGGCGGATGCCGAAGGAGCCCAGGGACAGATTGAGCAGGGCGTCGATCTCGTCTTTTGGGCTGCTGAAAAAGCGCCAGGCCTCCACCCCCTCGTGCAGGTTCTCGCCCAGGGTGGGCATGAACACCAAAAAGATCCGGCCGCCCGGGATGCCGCCGGCGCTCTGCAATTCCTGAAGCGAAATCCGGTGCATGGGGCCGCCCACCAGGGTGATCTCCGGCGGCAGGTTTTGCAGCCGGGTCAGCCAGTCGGGCTGGGTGACGTCGATGATCGTGACCTCAATGGGCGTCCCGGCCTGGGTCAGTTCCGCCTGCCCGGCGTGGATGCCCTTGACCACCTTGCCGCCAAATTCCCGGAACTGCCCGCCAAGCGGCAAAAGTACGGCCACGCTTTGCCCGGTCGGGGCCGGGGCGTCGACCCGGCTGGCCGGGGCCAGGGACGAGGCAGCCAGGCTCTCCAGCCCCCGGTTCATGATCCGCTGGGGCAGGGTCTTGTCGGCCAGTTCGCTCATGCGCGAAAGGCGGTCCACCAGTTCCCGCAGCCAGGGCCGCTTGTCAGGCTTGGTCAGGGCGTCGCGCCGGGCGCGTTCCAGGGCGATGAGGTTGTAGGGAAAGGTGTTGAGGATGGCCTCGGAGACCAGGGCGTCACACTTGCTCAGGGCCGGGTCGGGGAGGCTGCCCAGGTTTTTGGCCAGGTACTCCTCCATCTTGCCCAGGGCGGCGGGGTCCGTGCCGCGACGCCGCACCTCGCTTAAAACCTGCACGCCGCGCGCGGCGTCGCCGGTTTTGGCGTAGCGCATAAACAGGTCGATGGCCGCCTCGGCCTGGACCAGCCAGGGCGTCCGGTTCTCCTGGATGAGCCGGGACAGATGTTCCCGGGCGCGATCTTCCTGGCCAAGGCCCGTGAGCGCCTGGGCGTAGCGGTAGTTCCATTCCCAGCCGTTTACGGCAGCCGGATCGGCCGCGCCCCAGGCCTCGATGCCCGACAGGGCGGCCTTGTTGTCGCCCATAAACAGGGCGCTTAGGGCGCTGCGCTTGATGGCCAGAAGCTTTAAGTCCCGGGGCAAGGACCGCTGGGTCATGAGCTGGGAATAGAGATTGCGGCTCTGCTCATGCCGCCCGGCCTGCCAGGCGGCGTCAGCCTCGGCCCAGCGCTGATCCCTGGCGGCCGCCGACGGTTTCCCCGGTTCTTCCGGACCCTGCATGCCGGCGCACCCGGCCAGGGCGACAAGAAGCGACAGGACCGCGATGACGCGAAAAAACGTATGTGTGGGAAATTTCATGACCATTTCGGTGGTTTCGGCTGGCCGCACTGGCGCCGCCGTTTTCGGAA
>NZ_JAZHDB010000218.1:0-41481 GCF_036584575.1 Desulfolutivibrio sp. | reverse complement strand
CAGCGGCTGCTGCTCCGGGCGATACGGAATGCCGAAGCCGCCGCCAATGTTGACAGGTGAATGGGGGGGGGTGTGGGGAGGCCTCCGGCGGCCAAAGGGCTTCGCCCTTTGGAATCCCGTAACAGGACCGCCTCTTACGGTTCACCGCGACAGGACATATTTCCAAGGCCGGGCGACGGGACTTATGGTCCCTGAAACCCCATCCCCTTCCATGAGGCACACTCTGTTGTTTTGCCTCTTCGCGGTTATCCGAGCGCAACGGGAACGCCCTGGCCGGGCGACGGGTCGCCGGAAACGGACGGCGGCGACGTGGAGCGCAGCGCAATTCGTCGCAGCCGGACGTTTGCCGCCGACCCCGAGCCCGGCCGGACAGCATACAGGCCGCTGGGCTCCTTCGAGTCCGCCCGGGCCGCCCCGCTTCCGAACAGTGGCCTTTCCGCTGAAATCCGGATAGGGGAGGAAAAGTCCATTCACCCCGGAGAACCGCCATGATCGAAACCGTGGTCGCCGCACCCCTGGCCCTCGACCTCCATTGGGACGCAGAAAAGATCCGCGAAATCACCCTGCGCTGGGCCGACGGATCATCCCCTGAAACCGGGCCGGTGGAAGCGGCCGCGCCGCAGGCCGCCGCGAAGATCCCGGCCGCGCTCCATGTGGTCACGGAGACCGGCCGGGCCATGCAGCAGGCGCTTTCCCGCTACGTGGCCGGGGAGGACGTGCGCTGGCCGGAGCTCCCCCTGGATTTTTCCCGGCTCACCCCGTTTCACCAGGCGGCCCTGGACGCCCTGTACCGGGTTGCCCACGGGACCGTGATCACCTATTCGGAACTGGCGGCCATGACCGGCCGCCCCACGGCGGCCCGGGCCGCCGGACGGGCCATGGCCACGAACCCCTTCCCCCTGGTCCTGCCCTGCCACCGGGTGGTGGGCAAAAAGGGCGACCTGACCGGCTTCGGGCCGGGGCTGCCCATGAAACGCTGGCTCCTGGTCCTGGAAGGGGTGCTTTCGGCCTAGCCCCCGTCCGAAGCCGACCAACAACATCTGTTTGAAGGATCACCGCATGTTCACCGGACTGGTTTTGGGATGTGGGCGGGTGGCCGCCCTGTCCCGCATGGGCCGCGAGACGCGCCTGTCCATCACGGCCCTTTTCCCCCTGCCGGACATCGTCCTTGGCGAATCCATCGCCGTCAACGGGGCCTGCCTGACTGTGGAGACGGCGGGTAAAAACGAATTTTCCGCCTATGCCTCGGCCGAGACCCTGGCCCGAAGCAGCCTGGGCCAGCTCAAAACCGGAAGCACGGTCAACCTGGAACGGGCGCTTTGCCTGGGCGACCGCCTGGGCGGGCATCTGGTGTCGGGGCATGTGGACTGCCTGGCCGAGGTGGAGTCCATCGTCGCCGCCGGACAGTCGCGCATCTACCGGCTGAAATTTCCGGCCGAGCACGGCGAGATGGTGGTGGCCAAGGGCTCCGTGGCCCTGGACGGCATAAGCCTTACGGTCAACGACTGCGGCCCGGATTTTCTCACCGTGAACATCATCCCCGAGACGCAAAAGGCCACCACCATCTCCGGATGGAAGCCGGGCGCGGCCGTGAACATGGAGACGGACCTCATCGGCAAATACGTGCGGCGCATGCTCGGCCCCTTCCTGCCCGGGGCCGGGACGCGGCCCGGCCCGGCCGGTGCGGCCCCAGGCGGCCTGACCGAGGCCTTTTTGCGCGGCAACGGATTCTGACCGGCCCCGGAAAACGCCCCGGGCGGCCCTTGCCTTGCCCCCGGGCCTCCTTTACAGTATTGCCCCTCCCGATCTGGCCCACGGCGGGCGCACGCCGGGCGGACGCGGACGTGCATCCTTGATGTCCGAGCGTCGATATTTCGAGACGGATATATTGAAATATTTCTTTTTTCTTAAAAAATGCCAGGGCATTTCTTAAGAGGCACACCATAAGACCGCCAGGGGTTCCCGGACCCGTCCGGGACCGCCCCGCAGAGGGAAGCATATGCCACTTTGCAGCACCGAAGAAGCCATTGCGGAGATCCGCCAGGGGCGCATGGTCATCCTGGTCGACGACGAGGACCGGGAGAACGAGGGCGACCTGACCATCGCCGCCGAGAAGGTGACCCCGGAGATCATCAATTTCATGGCCACCCATGGCCGGGGCCTGATCTGCCTGCCCATGTCCGGCGAGCTCATCGACCGCCTGGGCCTGCCCATGATGACCGACCAGAACAAGTCGCCGTTCGGCACCGGGTTCACCGTATCCATTGAGGCCAAGCTCGGCGTGACCACCGGCATCTCGGCCTTCGACCGGGCCACCACCGTCCTTACCGCCGTGTCCGAAGGCGTCGGGCCCGAAGACATCGTGGTCCCGGGGCACATCTTTCCGCTTCGGGCCAAGGAGGGCGGCGTGCTCGTGCGGGCCGGGCAGACCGAGGGCGGCGTGGACCTGGCCAAGCTGGCGGGGCTCAAGGCCGCGGCCGTGATCTGCGAGATCATGCGCGACGACGGCAACATGGCCCGCATGCCGGACCTGATCGAATTCGCCAAGACCCACGGACTTAAAATCGCAAGCGTGGCCGATCTGATCCGCTACCGCATGAAGTTCGGGCACCTGTCCGTGAGCAAGGCCGCCGAGGCCGACCTGCCCACCTGCTACGGCCATTTCCGCACCGTGGCTTTTTGCGCGGACACGGATTCCCGGGCCCACCTAGCCCTGGTCAAGGGGGACATCACCCCGGACGAACCCACCCTGGTGCGGGTGCACAGCGAATGCCTGACCGGCGACGTGTTCGGCTCCATGCGTTGCGACTGCGGCAACCAGTTGCAACGGGCCATGCGCATGATCGAGGCCGAGGGCAAGGGCGTTTTGCTGTACATGCGCCAGGAGGGCCGGGGCATCGGCCTGGCCAACAAGATCCGGGCCTACTGCCTGCAGGACCAGGGCTTGGACACGGTGGACGCCAACGTCAAGCTCGGGTTCAAGGCCGATCTGCGCGACTACGGCGTCGGGGCCCAGATCCTGGTGGCCCTGGGCGTCTCCAAGATGCGGCTGATGACCAACAACCCCAAAAAGATCGTGGGGCTTGAGGGCTACGGCCTGGAGGTGGTGGAGCGGGTGCCCATCGAGGTCGATCCCGTGGAGGAGAACGCCTGCTACCTGCGCACCAAGAAGGAAAAGATGGGGCACATCCTGCATCTGGACGAATCCGGCGGCCGGAAATAAGCCGCCGCATCCCCTACATACAAAGAAGGAACCGCACGCCATGCAACACATCCGCACCGTGGAAGGCAAACTCCAGGCCGAGGGACTCAAATTCGCCATCGTGGCCGGGCGCTTCAACGACTTCATCACCGAAAAGCTGGTGGGCGGGGCCGTGGACTACCTGACCCGGCACGGGGCCCGGCGCGAAGACATGCTTATCGTCCGAGTGCCCGGGGCCTTCGAAATCCCCCTGGCCGCCAAAAAACTCGCCGCCAGCGCCGAATACGACGCCGTGGTCTGCGTGGGCGCGGTCATTCGCGGGGCCACGCCGCACTTCGATTTCGTGGCCGGGGAATGCGCCAAGGGGCTGGCCATGGTCTCGCTGGAATCCGGCGTGCCCGTGGGATTTGGCGTGCTCACCGTGGATACCCTGGAGCAGGCCGTGGAACGCGCCGGCAGCAAGGGCGGCAACAAGGGCGTGGAGGCGGCGGCCGCCGCCCTGGAAATGGTGCGCGTGCTGCAACAGCTGTAGCGCCTGGTCCGGCAGGCCCCCGGTCCGGGGCCTTTTTTCCCAAACCCGATCTCAAATCCGCGGGGACCGGCCATCCGGTTCACCCGCTCCGAGTTTGCAACACATGGTTGACTCCCCCACGACGGACCCGTCCGCTCCCGAAGGGTCCAAAGGCGGCCGCCGCAAGGCCCGCAAACGGGCCTTCGAGATCCTCTACGGCCTGCATTTCGAGCCCCCGGCCGATGAAAAGTCCCTGGCCCGGCGTTTTGCCGCCTGCCCCCGGGACGACGAAGTCCCGGCCAAACCGGAAAACCGCGATTTCGCCTGGGAACTGGTGCTCGGGGCCTGGGCCTGCCAACGGGAACTCGACGAGGTGGTGATCCGCTTCTCCAAGAACTGGAAACTCGCCCGCATCGCCAAGGTGGAGCTGACCATCCTGCGGCTGGCCATGCACGAGATCCTGCACCGCCAGGACATCCCGCTGCGGGTGGCCATCAACGAGGCCGTGGAGCTGGCCAAGACCTACGGCGACGACAACTCCCCGACCTTCATCAACGGCATCCTCGACGCCGTGGCCAGGGCCGTGGACAATGGCGAATTCACCATCCGCAAGGGCCTGTGACCCCTCCCGGACGCCGGAGACGATCATGCCCACGCCGCTTGCCCTCCTGACGCTCCTTTTGGCCTCGGTCCTGACCCTGGCCGCCTCGGCGGACGCCCGGGGCGCGGAGCAGGGCGCGGCGGCCGACACGGCGGCCCTCCTGGACGGCCTGGACGCCTTCATCGACCAGGCCCTCGGGGACTGGCAGGTTCCCGGCGCGGCCGTGGCCGTGGTCAAGGACGGCGTGACCGTCTACGCCAAGGGCTTCGGCCTGCGCGACGTGGACAAAAAGCTGCCCGTCACCCCGGACACCGTGTTCGCCATCGGCTCCTGCACCAAGGCCTTCACCGCCGCCGCCCTGGCCTTGCTCACGGACCAGGGGGCCATGAGCCTGGACGCCCCGGTGCGGGACATCCTGCCCGGCTTTCGCATGTACGACGACTACGCCACGGCCCACGTCACCCCCCGGGACATGCTCCTGCATCGCACGGGGCTGCCCCGCTACGACGCCCTGTTGGCCATGCGGCCGGACGTCAGCCGCGAGGAGGCCGTGGCCCTGTTGCGCCACCTGCCGCCCAACAAGGAATTGCGGGCCGGATTCGAATACAGCAACCTCATGTACGTGGCCGCCGGGCGGCTGGCGGAGGTCGTCTCCGGGCAGTCCTGGGAGGATCTCGTGGCCGGGCGGCTGCTGGCCCCCCTGGGGATGGCCGCCACCTCCTTTTCGCCCCAGGCGGCGCAGGCCTCGCCGGATTTCGCCAGGCCCTACGGCGCACGCCGGGGCAGATTCGCGGAGATTCCCTTCGCGGACATCACCCCCTTCGGCCCGGCCGGGTCCATGTTCGCCTCGGCCACGGACATGGCCCGCTGGCTGGCCTTTCACCTCCAGGACGGCCGGGTCGGCGACGAGGCCCTGATCACCAAGACGGCCATGACCGAGATGCACACCCCCCAGATCATCACCCCCCGGGGCCAGCCCAACCCGGAGATTCCCTTCGGCGGCTACGGCCTGGGCTGGGGCGTGAGCGCCTACCGGGGCCATCTTTTGGTGCTGCACGACGGCGAGATCGACGGATTCAAGGCCCTGGCCTCCTTCATGCCGGGCGACGGGCTCGGCGTGGTGGTCCTGACCAACCGCATGGGCGCCCCCCTGCCGGAGATCGTGGCCTTTCAGATTTACGACCGGCTGCTCAGCCTGTCCCCCTTCCCCTGGGCCGAACGGGCCAAGGCCGACCGCGCCCAGGCCGCAAAGGTCCGCACGGCCAAGGCCGCGGCGACGCTGGCCGCCCCGGAGCATCCCGCGCCGCCCACGCATGACCTTTCGGCCTATGCCGGTCTCTATCGCCATCCGGCCTTCGGCGAGGTGCGCATCGAACTCCGGGACGCCGGGCTTGCGGCCCATTGCGGCGGCGAGACCCTGCCCCTGGTCCACGTCACCTACGACGTGTTCCGCACGGGCCCGGCCGAGGCGGCTGACGCCCCGGCCAAGGTCGGCGACGCCGAATCCGCCGGGGACTCCCCGTCCGGGCTGGCCGCCACCTTTCACATGGACCACTCCGGCGCCATCGCCCGGCTGGACATCCCTTTGGAACCAAACGCCGCAGACATCGTTTTCACCAAGGTCGCCGCTGATCCCGGCCCATCCGAACCGGCCGCCAAACCCGGCGACGCGCCCCAAGGAGCCACACGCCCATGAGCAAGTACGCGCCCCAAGAAGTCGAACGCAAATGGCAGGAAATCTGGGAAAAAACCGGAACCTTCCATGTGGAGGCCGACCCCTCGCGGCCCAAATACTACGTCCTGGAGATGTTCCCCTATCCGTCCGGGCGCATCCACATGGGGCATGTGCGCAACTATTCCATCGGCGACGTGGTGGCCCGCTTCAAACGCATGGAGGGCTTTAACGTCCTGCATCCCATGGGCTGGGACGCCTTCGGGATGCCCGCCGAGAACGCGGCCATCAAGCACGGCGTGCATCCCGCCGCCTGGACCTTCGAGAACATCGACACCATGCGCGTGCAACTGAGGCGCCTGGGCTATTCCTACGACTGGCGGCGCGAACTGGCCACCTGCCATCCCGGCTACTACGCCCATGAGCAGAAGTTCTTCCTGGACTTTCTCAAACGCGGCCTGGCCTATCGCAAAAAATCCCCGCAAAACTGGTGCGAGACCTGCCACACGGTGCTGGCCAACGAGCAGGTCATCGAGGGCTGCTGCTGGCGGTGCGACAACCCCGTGGTGCAAAAGGATCTGGAGCAATGGTTCCTGCGCATCACGGCCTATGCCGACGAGCTTCTGGACGACCTGAAGCTGCTTGAGGGCGGCTGGCCCGAGCGCGTGCTCACCATGCAGCGCAACTGGATCGGCAAGAGCGTGGGGGCCCAGATCGACTTCCCCCTGGAGACGCCCACGGCCTCGGGGCAAAAGGCCGTGACGGTCTTCACCACCCGACAGGACACGGTATATGGGGCCACGTTCATGAGCCTGGCCGCCGAGCATCCCCTGGTGGCGGAGCTGATCGCGGGGTCGCCGGAAAAGGAGAAGGTGCTGGCCTTCGTGGACAAGGTGCGCAACATGGACCGCATCGTGCGCACGGCCGACGACCTGGAAAAAGAAGGCGTTTTCACCGGGGCCTTCTGCATAAACCCTTTCACCGGCGGCAAAATGCCCATCCACGTGGCCAACTTCGTGCTCATGGGCTACGGCACGGGAGCGGTCATGGCCGTTCCGGCCCACGACCAGCGCGATTTCGAGTACGCCCAAAAATACGGCCTGCCCATGCAGGTGGTCATCACCCCGCCGGGCGAGACCCTGGACGCGGCGGCCATGGCCCAGGCCTACGCCGATCCGGGCGTTCTGTCGGACTCGGGTGCGTTCACGGGGCTTGACAACGAGACGGCCAAGGCCCGCATCGCGGACTTTATGGAAGAAAAGGGCCTGGGGCGCCGTAGCGTCCACTACCGCCTGCGCGACTGGAACGTGTCCCGGCAGCGCTACTGGGGGGCGCCCATCCCGGTCATCTACTGCCCGGCCTGCGGCGTGGTTCCGGTCCCCGAGGCCGACCTGCCGGTGCTTCTGCCGCGCGAGGTCAAGACCCGGCCCGACGGCCGCTCGCCCCTGCCCGAGACCCCGGAATTCGTAAACACCGTCTGCCCGGTGTGCGGCGAGGCCGCAAGGCGCGAGACCGACACCTTCGACACCTTTTTCGAGTCGTCCTGGTATTTCGCCCGCTACGCCTCGGCGCGCAAAGCCGACGCCCCGTTTAATCCGGACGAGGTGGGCTACTGGCTGCCCGTGGACCAGTATATCGGCGGCATCGAGCACGCCATCCTGCACCTTCTCTACTCGCGGTTTTTCGTCAAGGCCCTGCGCGACGCAGGCTACGTGGCCTTTGACGAGCCCTTCTCGCACCTGTTGACCCAGGGCATGGTCATCAAGGACGGCTCGAAAATGAGCAAGTCCAAGGGCAACGTGGTGGACCCGGACGTGATGATCAAAAAGTACGGGGCGGATACGGTGCGCCTTTTCGCGCTGTTCGCCGCGCCCCCGGAAAAGGATCTGGACTGGAGCGACACGGGCATCGACGGCGCGGCCCGGTTTTTGTCGCGCCTGTGGCGGTTGGGCACGGAGGAGCTGGCCGGACTTTTGAGCGCCGCCTCGCCGTGCGCGGCCTTTTCCGACGCCGAGCTGGCCGCCCTGCCCCCGATGTTCAAGGAACTGCGCCGCCGTGAGCACCTTCTGGCCCACAAGGCCGGCAGCGACATCCGGGAACGCTTCCAGTTCAATACGGCCATCGCCGCGGCCATGGAGGCCGTGAACTTCCTCTTCGCCAATGTTGCGGCCTTGCGCGCCGAGCCCAAGGGAGCCAAGGTAGTGTCCTCGGCCATGGCCACGATCCTGACGGTGCTCTCGCCCATGGCCCCGCACATCTGCGAGGAGTTGTGGCAGGCCATGGGGCATGGGGACAGCCTGTCCGAGCGGCCCTGGCCGGTGCATGACGAAAAGGCCCTTCTGACCGACGAGGTGGAGGTGGTGATCCAGGTCAACGGCAAGCTGCGCGGCAAGATCAGCGTGGGCCGCGACACCCCCAAGGCTGAGGTGGAGAAGCTGGCCCTGGCCGAGCCAAACGTGGCCAGGCACCTGGACGGCAAGACCATCCGCAAGGTGGTGGTGATCCCGGGCAAGCTGGTCAACGTGGTGGCCGGATAGGCCGCGCCCGGGCCGAAGGAAGGCATTGGCCTTCGTCCGCCGTGGCCGGGGCTATTCGATGACGGAGTTGACCACCACGGGGGGGCCGCCGCCCAGGTAGAAGATGCCCGGATAGCCCTCGGTCTCGAAGCCCTCGCTTGGGTTTTGGCGCAGGACCGAGTCTTCGATGCGCAGGGTTCCGGTCAGGTTGTTGCTGACGAAAAAGATCGCCCCGCCGCCCTCCCGGGCGGCATTGTCCTCGATGCGCGTGCCGCACAGGTACAGGGTGAAGGTGTCGCCGTCGGCATAGATGGCCCCGCCGCTGCCCCCGCCCGGGGTGTCCGGCCGGGCCGGGTTGGCCCCGTAGCCCACGGCCCGGTTGTGGCTGAACAGGCTGTTTTGCACCGTCCAGGACACCCCGATGCTGCTTATCCCCCCGCCGTTGGAGCCCGCGCCGCCGTAGCCCGCACGGCCGCCGAAGGTGCTTCCGGTCACGTACAGGGGCAAGTCCTGGGACTGGTCGAAGGCCCGAACGGCCGCGCCGCCCACGTCCGGGCCGGTCGCGTCGCAGGCGTTGCGGAAAAACCGGCAGTTGACGATTTTGAGCCGCCCGCCCCGGGCGAAGATGGCCCCGCCGCCGTCCTCCTCGCCCGTGGCGTCGCCGTCCACAAAGGTCAGGTTCTGCACCGTGAGCCGGGGATGGTCCTGGTCGTCGCAGTGGGGCGTGGTCCAGACCTGGGCTTGGTCGCAGGTGTTCATGTACAGGATGCGCCGCGCCCCGCCGCCGCTGAGGCTCACCTTGCCGCCGCCGTCGATGACGATGCGCGGCCCGGTGTCGTTGAAAATCTTCGCGGTCTGGGCCAACACGATGGTCACCGGGGCCGGGCCGCAGTTGAAGACCATGACCCCGCCCCGGGCCACGGCCTCGACCACGGCCTGGCTGGTGCAGCTTTGCGGCGTGCCGTCTCCGATAACCTGATCCGGCGCGGACACGTCTTCAAGCCCCGCCTCGGCCGGGACAACGCAGTTCCCATCCGGGTTTCCGGCCCCGGGGGGCGCGGCGGCGGTGATGGCGGCCAGATACAGGGGCCAGGGATCGTCCTGGGCGAAAGCCGGGGCGGCGGCCGTACCGCCGGTGACCGCCAGCCATGCGGTCAGAGCCGCAAGGCCATAGGCAAGGATGGTGACGCGCATCGCGTTTCTCCCGGTTCTTGATTGTGACCGGAGTAGCCCGGCCCGGGCCGGATGTCCACCCGGCGCGTCAGGACGTTTCGTCCGTGCGAACCCACCGTGTTCCGGGTTTCGGGTCATGGTTCCAGGCCACCGGCCCAGACATGATAATCATTTTCATCTTGACGATTATGTTAATAACGAATAATTTTGCACGCGACTGACCCTTTCCCGGCTTTCGCCCGCATATTCCGGAGTGATGGCTGAACCATCAGGATTTAAAGAATTTTTATTGCATGCTGGCCATTATGGGGACCATTTCATCAGCCCCTGGCCGTGGAAACACACGCCTCGGAGCATATGCAACAAAATTGTCGTGCATCTGACGCGGGGCGGACAACACAAGGAGGCTATGGGTTATCCATCAGGCGTTTTGCATTCCCAGGGATGGGGAACGGCCCAGTGCGGCCAGGCCGTTTCGTCGACTTCGCGCTCCTTTTGTACGCCGTTGGACGCGCCGAAGCCGGACGCCCGGGCCGGGTCGGGAGAAAGAACTCCTGACGCCGCCGGTGCGCAGATTCCCGTATACTTGTTCCGGCGTGATCATGAGAGGCTTTCCCCGTGGACAAAAATCTGGTGAAGAAACACGAAAAAACCCTGCTGTCGGCCATGGCCTCCGTGGCCCAATGCCAAAACGTGCTCACCCGCCTGGACCGGCAATGGACCCGGGCCACCCTGACCGGCAAGATCAATTGCAGCCGCATCGCCCAGACCCTGATTGATTTCATCATCACCACCCAGGACAATTTCGCCTCCCTGCAGACCACCCTTTTGGACACCCTGGTCCTGGAAAGCACCCAGAAGGTGGTCCTGGAGATTTCCGCCGTGGCCCAGGTGGCCATCGACATCCTCAAGCGCAACCTCTTCGAGCGCACCGCCGACGTGGGGTTTCTGGCCACGGACGACGACCTGGTGCGCTTTCTGCTGGAGCGCGACGACCATCCCGACGCCGTGGATCACATTGAGGAGCGGCTGCGCGAATACCGGGACAAATACACGGTCTACGACGAGATCATCGTCCTGGACGACCAGGCCCGGGTACGGGCCCACCTGGACCGCGAAAACCGCATCCTGCGCACCGCCGACCCGCTCTTCAAGGAGACCCTGGCCGCCGATTCCTATGTGGAGACCTACCGGGAATCCGATCTGGCCCCGGGGCGCGGCGACGTGCTCATCTACTCCCAGGCCATCCGCCATCCCGACTCGGGCGCGCCGCTGGGCGTGTTGTGCCTGGTCTTCGATTTCGCCGGGGAGATGGCCGGCATCTTCGAAAACCTCGCCCAGTCCTCCGAAGACATCATCATCATGATCCTCGACGAATCCGGCAAGGCCATCGCCACCAGCGACCAGTCCAAGGCCCCGGCCGGACGGACCTACGGCATGGCCCGAAGCGACGACTTCCACATGGTGCAGATCGCCGGGGAGCCTTATCTGGCCAAGACCCTGGCCACCAACGGCTACCAGGGCTTTTTCGGCCTGCCCTGGTACGGGCACGTGGCCAAGCGGGTGACCACGGCCTTTCGCAACGGATCAAACGGCCACGGTCTGGACGAAGGCGCCATCCGAAAAAACGCCATCTTTTCCGGCCGCCTGGTCCAGGTGGAGGAGGCCTCGGAAAACGTGCTGTCCGACCTGGAGTTGGTGGTGCAAAACGGCGAGATCATGGCCGCCAAAAAGTCCCTGCAGGCCGACCTCTCGGAGCGGGTGGAGGCCCAGGCCCTGCCCTACGTCTTAAACGAGGTCAAAAAGATCGGCGACCAGGTGCAGCACGTCTTCCAGACCTCCACCGACGGCCTGCTCAAGCTGGTGACCTCCTCGCGCCTGCATGACGTGCGTTTCCTGGCCCAGTTGGCCATCGACATCATGGACCGCAACCTCTACGAGCGGGCCAACGACTGCCGCTGGTGGGCGCTGACCTCGGATTTCCGGCGCTTCCTGGACAACCCCATCCTGGAGCCCGCCGAGCGCGACCGCATGCGCGAGATACTGGCCTACATCAACAGCCTCTACACCGTGTACACCAACCTCTTCGTCTACGACACGGGCGGCACGATCCTGGCCTGCTCCAACCCCGACGAGAACCATCACGTGGGCCGCGTCCTGGACGCCGATTTCGTCTCCCGGACCCTGCGCCTCGTCGATTCCCAGCACTACTGCGTCTCGGACTTCGCGCCAACGGACCTCTACGCCCAGGATGGCGCATCCCGGCGCACCTACATCTATAACGCCTCCATCACCTCCCTGGCCGACCCCGGGCGCGTCCTGGGCGGCATCGGCATCGTGTTCGATTCCGAGCCGCAGTTTTTGTCCATGCTGCGCGACTGCCTGCCCCGGGACGGGCAGGGAGACATTCTGGACGGATCCGAGGGCATGTTCGTGGAGCCCGGGGGCCGGGTCATCGCCTCCACCAACCCGGACATCGCGCCCGGCGACATGGTGGACGTGTCCCAGCTCTTTTGCCAGCTCACCTGCGGCCAGTTCACCTCGCACCTGGTGGCCGAAAACGACCGGCTCTATGCCGTGGGCTGCGCCCACAGCGCCGGATACCGCGAATACAAGCGCGACGGCGTCTATGCCAACGACCTCTTGAGCGTCATCCGGGTGCGCATCTGATGTCAGGGGGGACGGCCCGGCGGCCCGGTCGTCAGGTCCGGGGCGGCCCGGGACGCCGGGGCGACAGGACGGGGGGAATTTTTTCTCAATACTCCCGGCGGGCGTTCCCGGGACGCGGCATGCGCCAGCCAGGCCTTCAGGCCGGGCTTTCGGGGCGATGGCCGTCGAAGAGCCCGTGCCCCAGGCTCGCGGCCAGCCCCAGGGCGCACAGGGCCACGGCGAAAAGCAGGACCACGGCCGACCAAAAACCGAGCATGTCGCGGGCCAGTCCCGGCAGGTAGGAGCCCAGCACCCCGCCGCTGTAATAAAACGCCAGGTACAATCCGTTGACCACGCCCCTTTGCCGGGGCGCGGCCGCGTTGAGGATGCCCGGGGCGGCGGCATGGGTCAGAAACATCCCCCCGCACAGGATCACCACGGAAACAAAGATGGCCCAGGCCGCAGGCACGGCGAAAACCAGCACGGAGACGGACTCCACGGCCAGCCCCACGGCCAAAACGGCCTTGCGCCCGCCCAGGGGGCGCGCCGCCCGGGGCGACCACAGGGATGCGGCGATGCCCACCAGATAGCCCAGGTACATGACGCCGATGCGCGCCGAGGAGACCGGCCCCTCTATTTCCGTCAGGCGGAAGGGCAGGATGTTGAGCATGCCCGTGAAGACGAAAAAGAGGCAGGCGGCCATGAGGTAGGCCTTGAGAAATCCGGGCCGGGCCAGCACCTGTCCGATGACCCTGGGTGACGGTTTGACAAAGGTGGTGCGCGCGTCGGCGGACAGCATCCGGGCCAGGACCAGACACCCGCATAAAAGTGCGGCCAGCACGGCGAAGGGCGCCCGACGCCCCCACTGGGCCGCCGCCAGCCCCGAGAAAAAACGTCCGGAAAATCCCCCCAGGGTCGTGACCGCTATATAGGTGGCCATGACCGCATGGACCCGTTCCGGCGTGGCCGAGGCCGCGACGTGGGTCATAAGCGCCGTCAGAAGCGCCGGAACGGCCAGGCCCTGGACGAACCGCAGGGCCAGAAACACCCCGAAGGAGTCCGCCCAGGCCAGTCCGGCCTGGGTGGCGGCCAGAACCGCCAGGGAGACCACCATGGTCTTTTTGGTGGAGACCGATTCCAGCAGATAGCCGTACAAAAGCGGCCCGGCGGCCAGGGGCAGAAGCGTGGCCGTCACGGCCAGGGCGGCCGTGGCCAGTTCCAGATGAAACTCCCCGGCCAGAAGCGGCAAAAGCGGCTGGGGGGCGTAAATGGTGGCGATGGCCGCCAGGGTCATGGCCATGGGCACGAGCAGATCGGCCCTGTTCCAGGTACAGCGGGGCATGGTGCGGACAATCTCCCTTGGGGTCGCAAAACGTCGTCACCCGGGCTTCGCAGAATCCCGGGAGCGTCCAGACCGGGCCGCATGCCGAACGCCCCTCCCTTCCTGTCATGACCGCCCGCAGCCGGACAACCCTTTTCTTCCGACTTCGGCCAAACTCGCCCGTTTTTTTTCGTCTCGCACTTTTTTTCACAAATAAAACGTTGTATTTCTGTTCGTTGACGATTTGGAAACAATTCGGCTCTTGTCACGACCGCTTATATAGGATAAATCATGTCCTACTTATCCGCGTTAGATAAGTGTTTGAACTTTCTAAAAACTTGAATCGCAAGGAGGTTCAGCATGGCGCTTCTCGAATGGTCCGACCGTCTTTCGGTGAATATCCGGGAAATCGACGATCAGCATAAAAAGCTGGTCGACATGGTCAACCGCCTGCACACCGCCATGAAGGAGGGCAAGGCCGACGCGATTGTCATGCAGATTGTCGCCGAGATGAAAAAATATGCCGCCAGCCATTTCGCCACGGAAGAGCGGCACATGAAGACCCACAACTATCCGGACTACCCGGCGCACAAAATCGAGCACGACAAATTCGTGGCCAAGGTCATCGCCGTGGAACAAGACCTCAAGAGCGGCAAGTGTGCCATGTCCATGGATATCTTAAACTTCCTCTCCAACTGGCTGGTGAACCACATCAAGGGCACGGACAAAAAATACAGCCCCTTCCTCAACAAAGCCGGCGTCGTCTAATCGGCCATGGAACATGGACTCTCCCTCACTGCGGCTGTCGCCGCCGTCATCTTGGCCATAGCGGTCGGCGTGACGGGATTTCTCGACGGGCCATGGAGCAAGGCGGTTCCGGCCTTGGCCATGGCCTGCGTCGCGGCCATCATGACCAGTTGGGCGGCCAGCCGCCGGGCCATGTCCACCCTCCAGGGGAGGCTCCGGGCGCTTTTGCCCCCTGGAGAACTCCCCGTCGAGGCCGAAACCGACAACCTGATACAAAGCCTGGACAGGCAACTGGGCACGGCGCGCCAGGAGCGGCTCCAAGCCCTGAACCTGCTGGCCCGCCTGCCCTTTCCGTGCATGACGGTCGTCTGTTCCGGGCAACTGAAGTGGCGCAACGAGTCCATGGCCGCCCTCATGGGCGCCGGACACGGGATGCCTGGCCAGGACACGATGGATGCCTTCTGCGCCCGGACCAGCGCCAAGACCTGGGACAACCTGCGCGGCGGGAACTATGACGGATCGCTTTTGCGCGTCGCCCGTCCTTTGGGCGGGGAGTCCCTGTTCCGGGTGGATCTGCTGGAAATCGACACGGCCGAGGGCTGTTGGCTGTGCCTTTTCCAGGACATGACCGGGGCCTCCCGGGACGTTGCGCGCCTTGAGGCGGCAAGCGCGGCCATCCGGAACATCAACACCCGCATTACGGATGCGGCCGCTGTCCTGGAGAACCAGGCCAGGGACATCGGCCACACCCTGGTCTCCCTGGTCGGCTCCATGCACGACTCCAAGGATCAGGCCGGGCAGGTGGCCCAGGCCATGCAGGAGATGACCGACAACGTGCGCATGATGGCCACCATGGCCGCAGAAACCGCCCAGACCGCCATCGGGGCCGAAAATCAGGCCCGCGACGGGGCCGGGACCATCAAACGCACCGCCGAGGTGACGCACAAGGTGGTGGCCTCCTACGACAACCTGCAACTCATCCTGGCGCAGTTGGTGGGCGAGGCCGGAAGCATCGGCAACGTGGCCGGCATCATCTCCGACATCGCCGACCAGACCAACCTGCTGGCGTTAAACGCGGCCATCGAGGCCGCCCGGGCCGGAGAGGCGGGGCGCGGCTTCGCCGTGGTCGCCGACGAGGTCCGCAAACTGGCGGAAAAAACCATCACGGCCACCCGGGAGGTGCGCACGGCCGTACAGGCCATCGAGACCTGCTCCCGGCGGGCCGTGGACGCCATGGCCGCGACCAATGAGGACATCGCCTCCTCCTGCGGTCTGGTCGAGTCCGTGGAGAACTCGTTTTCGGCCATAGCCGAGGCCATGGTCTCCGCCGCCCGGGGGATCGACGACATCGCCCACCGGGCCGAGCAGCAATGCGCCTCAAGCTTCGAGATCAACATGTGCGCCCTAAACGTCACCGACAATTCAAAGGAGGTGTACGACGAGGTGCAAAACGCCAGCCGGGAGCTGGAACGTCTGGTCGAACAGGTGGTCCAGGTGCGCGAACTGGCGGCCACGACCCTGCGCGACGCGGAACTGGCGCGTACGGCCGCAAGCGTCAAGGCCATGGGCCTGTGCCCGACCGCCCACGTCTGATCGCCCCGGCGGCACGGCGGCACGGCGACGGCCCGTCTCCCCAGTGGGAGGCGGGCCGTTTCTGCAGCGGGACGTTCTCGCCGCCGCCCGGAAACGGCCCTCGGCTGGAGGAGCATCGCCGCCGCCTCGGACGCCGGGGCCAATTACGGCGTCCGGCTCAACCCCGGCAACCGGGAGACCATCACCTTTGCGGCCGGCGACCGCATCGTGGTGCTTGCCGAAGATGACGCCTGATCCGGAGGGCCCGGGCGTAAACCGCAAGGCGCGTCTCCTGATCCTGCGGAGCATGAACGTCGGCTCCGCCCGCAGGCGACCTGGTTCCGTCCTGGTCCCTTAGTTTCCTTTTTGTGCCTGATTGCGCGGCCCGGCGGGGAGTCGTATGGGGGAGACAACAAAGGAGATCCCCATGCATATCCTGGCCATAAACGGCAGTCCGCGTAAGAAATGGAACACCGCCACCCTTCTCGGACACGCCCTGGACGGGGCGCGGCAGGGCGGCGCAAACGCACAGCTCGTCCACCTCTACGACCTGGAATATACGGGCTGCACCAGTTGCTTCGAGTGTAAGAGAATCGGCGGTAAAAATTACGGCCGCTGCGCGGTCAAGGACGGGCTGACGCCGATTCTGGAGGAGGCGGGGGAGGCCGACGCCCTCATCCTGGGGACACCCGTCTATTTCGGCACGGAATCCGGCATGATGCGCAGTTTCATCGAACGCCTGGTCTTTCCCTACCTGACCTACACCCCGGGTTACGCCTCGCTTTTTACGCGCACCATCCCCACGGCGCTCCTCTACACCATGAACGTCGCGGAACAGGCCCTGGCGGATATGGGTTACACCGTCTCCATGGAGCGGCTTCGCGCCTACATGGCCCGGACCTTCGGCTCCTGCGAACTGCTTTTGAGCACGGACACCTACCAGTTCACGGACTATGCCAAGTATCTTTCCACGGTCTGGGACGAAGCGGCCAAGCGCAAACGCCGCGAGGAGGTCTTCCCCCAGGATTGCGCCAGGGCGCAGGATCTGGGCCGCAGGTTGGCCGGGAGTTCTCCGGCCTGACGGCGCGCCCCCGGCAAACGCGGTACGACTGTGTTGCGCGTTTGAACACACATCCCCGGCGAGCAGCTCCTGAAAGGCGGACACCACCTCCACAACGCAAAAAAGGGTTAGGCCATATTGACCTAACCCTTTGAATTTGCTGGCTCCCCGGGGGTGATTCGAACACCCGACCTAGTGGTTAACAGCCACCCGCTCTGCCGGTTGAGCTACCGGGGAACAATTCCTCAAAAGCGAGGGAGCTTCTTAAACCAGCAATATGGCATCCGTCAACCCCGTTTTTCGCCCAGCCCGCTTTTCCTGGCCGCTTTCCTTGACGACTGGCCGTATTTCTCGTACCTATACCCGCTTGACCGACACGTTTACACACTGGAGTCGCGCAAGTTGGGTACCGACGACCGCGCCAAGCGCAAGCCATTCAAACTCCCGGTGAAGTCCGACCGGGTGGAAGATTTCCGACCACTGCTTGAGGCCCTCGACAAGGGGGGCGAACTCAACGAAGTGCTCAAAAACCGCATCGCCAAGGCCTGCCAGCTCCTTGACGAGGGGTGTGAGATCTATCCCAACGACTTCGTCAAATCCGACAGCCTGCCGGATATCCTTGCCCAGTACGAAACGGCTGACGAAACCGCCCTGGCCGCCCTTTGCCGCACCTTCGTGGTCGCCGGGCGCATGGTTTCCCTGCGTTCCTTCGGCAAGGTCACCTTTTTCAACCTCCAGGACGCCTCAGAAAGGCTCCAGTGCTTCGCCTCCCGCGATGACATGGGGACCGACGCCTACGCCCGGTTCAAAAAATACGACATCGGCGACATCGTGGGCGTCGTCGGAACCCTGTTCCGCACCAAGACCGGCGAACTGACGCTGCACTGTTCGGAAATACGCCTGCTGTCCAAGTCCTTTCGGCCCCTGCCCGAGAAGTATCATGGGTTAAAAGACGTGGAGACGCGCTATCGCCAGCGCTACGTGGATCTCATCGTCACCCCAAAAACCTCGGAGATCTTCCGCAAGCGGACCATGATCGTGGGCGAGATGCGCCGCTTCCTTAACGAACGCGGCTTTCTCGAAGTGGAGACCCCCATGATGCAGGCCGTCCCCGGCGGGGCCACGGCCAAGCCCTTCGAGACCCACCACAATGCCCTGGACATGGACCTGTTCATGCGCATCGCCCCGGAGCTGTACCTCAAGCGCCTGGTGGTGGGCGGCTTCGACCGGGTCTACGAGATCGGCCGCAATTTCCGCAACGAAGGCATCTCCACCCAGCACAACCCCGAATTCACCATGTGTGAGTTCTACTGGGCCTACGCCCGTTTCACGGATCTCATGGACCTGACCGAGGCCCTTTTCGCCCGCATCGCCGAAAAGGTCTGCGGCAAAACGGTCGTCGACTACCAGGGCCGGGAGATCGACCTGACGCCCGGGCACTGGACCCGCATGACCTTCCACCAGTCCCTGGAGGAAATCGGCGGGCTGTCCCCGGAGATGTTTTTGGATTTCGACGCGGCCAAGGCCCATGTGGAGAAAAACGGGGAAAAGGTGCTCAAGGGCGAAAAGCTTGGCAAGGTCCAGGCCAAGCTCTTCGACATCTTCGTGGAGCCCAGGCTCATCCAGCCCCATTTCATCTACCACTATCCCACGGACATCTCGCCCCTGTCGCGGCGCAACAAGGACAACCCGGACATCACCGACCGCTTCGAGCTGTTTATCGCCGGGCGCGAGATGGCCAACGCCTTTTCCGAGCTCAACGACCCCGTGGACCAGCGGCTGCGCTTCGAAGAGCAGGTGCGCGAGAAAGAGGCCGGCGACGACGAGGCCCACCGCATGGACGAAGACTACATCCGGGCCCTGGAATACGGCATGCCGCCGACCGCCGGACAGGGCATCGGCATCGACCGCCTGGTCATGCTCCTGACCGACCAGTCCTCCATCCGCGAGGTCATCCTGTTTCCGCTGCTTCGCCCCGAGGTCTCCTCCTGATCATGAAATTCGAACTGTTCATCGCCCTGCGCTATCTGGCAGCCCGGCGCAAACAGTCGTTCATCTCGGTCATCTCGCTCATCTCCATCCTGGGGGTGGGCCTGGGGGTGGCCGCCTTGATCGTGGTCCTGGGCGTCATGAACGGGTTCTCCACGGACCTGCGGGACAAGATCCTGGGGGTCAACGCCCACATGGTGGCCGGGGTCATGGGCGGGGCCATGCGCGACTACCGCGCAAACATCGAAAAGCTGGATGCGATCCCGGGCATCCTGGGGGCCACCCCGTTCGTGTACACGGAGGTGATGCTCAGCAGCTCCGGCGGGGTCAAGGGCGTGATCCTGCGCGGCATCGACCCGGCCACGGCCGGGGAGGTCTTGAGCCTGCCCAAGGACATGGTGCAGGGCCAACTGGCCGACCTGGACGCCTCCGGGCCGTTTCCGGGCATCATCCTGGGCAAGGAGCTGGCCGAACGCACCGGGGTCACGGTGGGCAGCGCCGTGAACATCCTGTCGCCCTCGGGGCGGCAGTCCGCCGCCGGGTTCACCCCCAAGGTCAAAACCTTCGTGGTGCGCGGCATTTTCCGCTCCGGCATGTTCGAATACGACACCTCCATGGCCTACGTGAACCTGGCCGCAGCTCAGGATCTCTTGGGCTTCAAGCACGATCTGGTCACGGGCATCGAACTTCGGGTGGACGACGTCTACGCCGTGGCGGCCCTGGCGCAACAGGTGCGCGAGACCCTGGGCGGCATGCCGGTCTACGTGCGCACCTGGATCGACATGAACGGCAATCTTTTCAAGGCCCTGCAACTGGAAAAGACGGCCATGTTCATCATCTTGCTGATGATCGTCTTGGTGGGATCGTTTAGCATCATCACCACCCTGGTCATGCTGGTCATGGAAAAGACCAAGGACATCGCCATCCTCATGTCCATGGGGGCCACGGCCGAGAACATCCGACGGGTGTTCATGCTCCAGGGCGCCATCATCGGCGCGGTGGGCACGGCCCTGGGCTACGCCCTGGGGTTGCCCGTGAGCTGGGCCCTTGGCCGCTACCAGTTCATCAAGATTCCAAGCGACGTCTATCCCATGGATTACCTGCCCATCCGGCTGGCCGCAAGCGACGTGATCCTGGTTGGGGCCACGGCCCTGGCCATGTGCTTCCTGGCCACCCTGTATCCGGCCCGCCAGGCCGCCAGGCTCAAGCCTGCGGAGGCGTTGCGCCATGAATGACGCGCTCATGGAGCTTCGCGGGGTGTCCAAGGAATACCATGGGCCGTCCGAACGCATCGATGTGCTCAAAAACGTGAGCCTGACCATCCAGGCCGGAGAGTCCATGGCCATCCTGGGCTCGTCGGGCTCGGGAAAAACCACCCTGCTGCACGTCATGGGGGCCCTCGATCTTCCCACCTCGGGCGACATTTTTTTTCTCGGCAACGACATGGGCGCGCTGCAACCGGCCCAGGCCGCAAAAATTCGTAACAAAGATATCGGCTTCGTTTTCCAATTCCACCACCTTTTGCCGGAGTTCACAACCTTGGAAAACGTTGCCATGCCTGGATTTATAGCAGGATTCCCCCATGCCAGGGCCCTGTCCCTGGCAACCGACGCCCTGGCCCTCGTGGGGCTTGATGAAAGGGCCGGACACAGGGTAACAACACTGTCCGGGGGAGAGAGGCAGCGGGCGGCCATTGCCAGGGCCGTTCTTATGCGGCCGAAACTGCTTTTGGCCGACGAACCCACCGGCAATCTCGACGAACATACCGGTTCCCGGGTCGGAGAGGCCTTGTCGCGCCTCAACGCGGAACTTGGCATGACGTTGGTGGTGGTCACCCACAACCACAACCTGGCCGCGCTTATGGGCCGAAGGTTGGAACTTCACGGTGGAGAACTCTATGCACGGACTTAAATTCACGGGGCGGGCGGCTCTTTACGCCATTTTGGCAGTTTTGGCCTTCACCCTCCCGTCCCATGCCCAGTCCGGACAATCGGGAACCAAGATTCTAGTTTTGCCGTTTGCGGTCAACACCGCCTCCGACCAGAAGGGGATCGCCGCCAGCCTGCCGGGCATCCTGGCGGAAAATCTGCGTCGTGAAGGCATCGCCGTGGCCACGGAGAAACCCACCGGCCCGATGGACGATCAGACGGCCCGCAGGCTTGCCTCGGCGGCCAAGGCCACCCATGCCCTATACGGCAGCGTCTCCCAGATCGGCGAGGCCTTAAGCATCGACGGCCGCCTGGTTCCCGTCTCCGAGGGCGCGCCCCTGTCGGTGTTCGCCCAGGCCAAGGAGATCATGCAGCTCGAACCTGCCGCCAAGGAGTTGGCCGGCAAGGTCCGGGGGCTTCTGGTGACCGGAGACGCCATCGTGGATGTGGCCGTGGAAGGCAACCAGATCCTGGACAAGGATGTCATCATCCTCAAGGCCAAGACCCAGGTGGGGCAGCCCTACGACCCCAAATCCGTCAACGACGACCTCAAACGCCTCTTTGAAACCGGATATTTCGACGACGTGCAGATCCGCCTGGAGAACGTCCCCGGCGGCAAGAAACTGGTCTTCGTGGTCAAGGAAAAACCGCGCATCCAGGCCATCGGGGTCATCGGCTCGGGCGAGGTGGACCAGGACAAGATTCTGGAAACCATGAGCACCAAGTCCGGTTCCATCCTGAACCTCAAGGTTCTGGCCGAGGATCTGGAAAAGATTCGGGAGCTCTACCGCAAGGACGGCTTCTACAAGACCGAAGTCAACTACGAACTGGAACAGACCGATCCGCGCATCGCACGCCTGAACATCATCGTCAAGGAGCCGAAAAAGCTCTACATCCGCGAGGTGAAGATCGAGGGCGTCAGCCAGGTGGACGCCGACGAGCTGCATGACGAACTGTCCACCTCCGAGCGGCGTTTCTGGTCCTGGGTCACGGGCAGCGGCGTGCTCAAAGAGGAGATGCTGGAGCGCGACGCGGCGGCCATCGAGAATTTCTACGCCAACCGGGGCTATGTGGACATCAAGGTCGGCCAGCCCGATGTGGAATACGGCGACGAAGGGATCACGGTCGTGTTCCGGGTGAACGAGGGCGACCGCTACAAGGTCGGCCAAGTGAGCTTCGGCGGCGATCTGCTCATGGACAACGACGCCCTGTTGCAGATCATCAAGCTTGACCAATTGGCCGAGGAAGGCGCCTATTTCGACCGCTCCGTGGTGCGCGACGACTTAAACCTGCTCACGGAAATCTACGGCGACCTCGGCTATGCCTTTGCCCAGGCCGACGTGGATCTCATGAAAAACGACGCCGAGAAAACCATCGACGTGGCCTACACGATCAACAAAGGCCGCCGGGTCTATATCCGCCGGGTGCTCATCGAGGGCAACGACAAGACCCGGGACAACGTCATCCGCCGGGAAATGCGTCTGGCCGACGGCGACCTGTTCAGCGGCAACAAGGTCCGCCGTTCCAACGAGCGCCTGGACAGGCTGGACTACTTCGAGAAGGTGGATATTGAGACCGTGCCCACCGAGAACCCCACCGAGGTGGATCTCAAGGTCAAGGTCAAGGACAAAAATACCGGCGCCTTCAGCCTGGGCGCGGGGTATTCGACCTACGACAGCGTGTTCTTCGGCGGTTCCGTCGAGGAGCGCAACCTCTTCGGGAAAGGCTACAACGCCAAGTTCCAGGGCATGATCAGCGGCACGTCCAGCCGGTTCATCCTGTCGCTCATGAACCCCCGGTTCAACGACACCAACCTGACCACGGGCATCTCCCTCTACAACCTCTACAAGCGTTACGACGACTACAGCAAAGAAACCATCGGCGGCAAGCTGACCTTCGGCTATCCCCTGGGCGAATACACGCTTCTGTCCTGGGCCTATCGCCTGGACCGCTACCGCGTCTACAACACCAACTGGTATTCCTCGAGCGTCATCTCCAACTCCGAGGGCACCCACTGGAGCAGTTCGCTGACGGCGGAGATCGACCGCGACACCACCGACAGCTCCACCCGTCCCACCAAGGGCACCAAAAACACCCTGTCCCTGGAATACGCGGGCGGCATCCTGCAGGGCAGCGACGACTTCATCCGCCCCACGATCACGTCCAACTACTTCCATCCCCTGCCGTGGGATCTGGTCTTCCATTGGCGCGGCAGCGCGAGCGTCCTGTTCAACAACGGCGGCGGCGACATCCCGGTCTTCGAGCGCTTCTACCTGGGCGGCATCGAAAACGTGCGCGGCTACGAACAAAACAAGATATCGCCGAAGGATTCCCGTACCGGCGAGCGTATCGGCGGCCGGGCCATGTTCTTCACCAACATTGAGACCATCTATCCCATCAGCAAGGCCAACGGCATCTGGGGCTTGGTGTTCTTCGACGCCGGTAATTCCTGGGCTGAACATACGGACATGGACTGGGATCTGTACAAGAGCGTGGGCGCGGGCTTGCGCTGGTATTCGCCGATGGGTCTGATCCGGGTGGAATACGGCTACGGCCTGGATGCCGAGGCCAACGACCTCTGGCCGCACCAGATTGGCTTCAGCATGGGACAGTCGTTTTAAGAAGAACAGGGTACTGGCGGGTTACGCGTTATCTCAGACAACAAACATTGCAAGGAGATACATCATGGTCGGTATTTTTCGGACGCTTTGCATCGTGGCCGCCATCCTGGCCCTGCCGCTTGCGGCGGCTGCTCAGGGGAAAATCGCGGTCGTCAACCTGGACGAGGCCATGGCGACCTCTCAGGCTGGCAAAGCTGCCCTTTCGCAGCTGAAAACCAAATTCGAGGCTCGGGAGAAGGCTCTGGGACAGCAGGGTGAAGACCTGAAAAAGATGCAGGAAGACCTGCAAAAAAAGAGCGTGGCCCTGTCCCAGGACGCCATGCGCTCCCAGGTCGCTGATTTTGAGGCCAAGGCCAAGAAATACATGGACGAGCGTAATAAGCTGCAGCAGGAAGAGCAGGAGACCCAGCAGCAGATCCTGCAGCCGCTTTTGACCCGCCTGCAGAAGGTCATGACCGACTACGCCAAGAAAAACGGTTATACCGTGGTTGTGGAAGCCCGCAGCGTGCCGTATTTTGACTCCGCGCTGGACATCACTGCCGCCCTGCGTCAGGAATTCGACAAATCCAAGTAATCCCGGGCCGACATCCGGCCCGGCCACACGAGATAAACGCCCGAAAGGCCGCTAGCGGCCTTTCGGGCCTTTGCGCGAGGAACCCCATGAGCGAGACCGTCCGCCCCCTTCCGAACATCAGGGATATTTTTTCCCTTCTGCCGCACCGGTATCCCTTTTTGATGGTGGACCGGGTGATCGAGTTTCAGCCGGGGGTTTTGCTGCGGGCCATTAAAAACGTCACCATCAATGAACCCTTTTTCCAGGGGCATTTTCCGGGGCTGCCGGTCATGCCGGGGGTGCTGATCCTTGAGGCCATGGCCCAGACGGGCGGGCTTTTCATCGGCCAAAGCCAGGACGAACCCCTTGGAGACAGGGTGTTCCTTTTCTCCGGCATGGACAACGTGCGCTTCCGCAAGCCCGTGGTTCCAGGCGACCAGCTGGTGCTGACCTGCACCGAGGCCCGCCGCAAGTTCAACCTCTGGAAGATGCGGGCCACGGCCGAGGTGGATGGACGCAAGGTCGCCGAAGCGGATCTGAGCGCCGCCGTGGTGGAGCGCTCGGCGCTCTAATCGCCGGGCACGCTGCGGCGACGGCGCATGCCCCTTGTCAGGGTCTCTTGGCAGGGGACGTGTCCGATACGCAACGCGGCGATATGTCCGTACAGATGGTCAGAAGGGGCGAAAGCGGCAACGTCGTGCGGGTGAACGGTCTTTTTTGGGCTGCCTTTCCTCAGGCGGATTCTTCCTCGGCATGGCCCGGCGTCTCGGGCAGATAGTCCTCATTGTCCGTGTGCATGGCCATGCGCATGGCGTCTTCCTCAATCTCGTCGTTTTTCTCGGCGAACAGGCGTACCAGATCGGAATCGATCTTGCCGTCCGCCGCCTCGTGACGCAGCACGGCCAGGGCCTTGTTGCGCGGCAGGGCGGGCTTGTAGTGCCGTTCCATGGTGATGGCGTCGTAGATGTCCACAATGGCGATGATGCGGCTTTGCAAAAGGATCTCATCCCCGCGCAGGCCCGAAGGATAGCCTGAGCCGTCCAGTCGCTCGTGGTGTTGGGAGATGATGGTCAAAAGCCGCCGCATGTTTTCGGGAAAGGGGATGTGTTGCAGGATGCGGTAGCTTTCGGAGGGATGGCGCTCGATCTCTCGACGTTCCTCAGGGGTCAGGTTGCCTCGAGGGATGAGCAGGGTCTGCACCTCCTCGTCCGTGAGCATAGGCAGCACCCGCCCCCCGGCTACGATCTCAAGCTTGCCGATGCGCCCGATGAGCGCCGCGTCGTCCCGGGTGATGCCATCCGATCCGTTGATGCGCGAGAGCGCGGCGAAATCCTCGCGCCATGCCCCCCCGGTGACATCGCTCCACAGGGCCAGACGCTGGCCGATAATGTCCAGGCGATCCTTGGGCAACCGGGACGATTTGGTGAGCACCTGCTCGCGGATGCCGATTTTGCCCACATCGTGCAAGAGCCCGGCGTAGATGATTTCCTGGAGGTCGTTGTCCGTGAAACGCACCTCGGGGAAGATATCCTGATTTTCATGCACCGCCTTGGCCAGGGCCACGGAAAGCCTGGCCACACGCTGAGAATGCCCGGCGGTAAAGGGATCCCGGGCATCGATGGCGGTAGCCAGGGCCTGCATGAGGGACTTGATCAAGAGCTGTACGCTTTCGAAATGGAGCGCATTGCCCATGGCGATGCCCGCCACCGAGGCGATGGTGCCGACATACTGGAGATGGTTGGCGTCGAAGCGCGGCGCGCCGCAGGCCCCCAGCACCAGGACTCCGACGCATTGGCTGGCGGAAAGAAGCGGCGCGATGAGCATGGCCGTAAGTCCCGGGGCCTCCCCGCGCCACCTTTTGTCCGAGGCCAGATCGTTTATGATCTCAGGCTTGCCGCTTTTGACGACATCCATAAAAAGCGTACTTCCGGCAATCTCCTCCATGCCGCATTTCTTGGACGCCCCGAAGGAACGCTGGGGCAGAAAATGGGTGGTTCCGGCCTTGCGCAGATAGATGATGCCGCCGTCGGCCGGGATGTCCCCGGAGAGGAACTCGGCCAGAAGGGCTCTGGCCACGTCCCGGGGGCGAAGCGACTGGTTGAGGGTCAAGGTGGCCCGATGCAGCAGGGACAACTCACGGTATTTCTGCAAGGTTTCGGCGGCCAGCACCCGGCGGATGTTCTCCCGGGTCAGGATCTCTTCCACGGCTGCGGAAAAAAAAGCCAACACCTTGTCCGCGAGGCCCGTCTGGTCCGGCCTCGCATCCGGCGGCGGGGCCAGGAGGGCCTTCCCCACGGGGACTTTGTCCAGGTGCAGAGGCAACGTCAAAAGGCCCGTGTCCGGCAGGCGGGCCTGACCATCCCCGGACGGATGGACGATGCGGCCTTCCATGTCCGAAACCAGGAGACGCCAGCCGGGACCGAGAAACTCGGTTGCCCGGACCTTTAGCGTATCCAGGTTTTGTTTGCGCAAAAGCCTCGCGAGAATGGCCATGGCTGATCCGAAGACGTGCGGCTGCCTACGCCGTCAATCCCAGGAGATCCCTGGCTACCTTCAAGACTTCGTCCGGATCGAAGGGCTTGGTCATGTACATGGTGGCGCCCATTTCGAGTCCTTGCTTCCGATCCACCTCCTGCCCCTTGGCGGTCAAAAGGACGATGCGGCAGGCCTGGGTATCGCCGTCCTCCTTGACGCGCTGGCAGACCTCATAACCATTGAGCTTGGGCATCATGATGTCCAGAAAGACCACATCGGGGTTCTCCCCCCGAATGAGCGACAATCCTTCTTCGCCGTTTGATGCGGACAAAATCGTCACGCCATGCTCTTCTTCCAACTCTTCCAGGGTCTGCTCCAGGAGCATGCGGATATGAACCTCGTCATCGACGATCAAAATCTTGCCGGGCATTGGGCACTCCTTTCAAAAAAACCGGCCATCGCGCGTCAGGCCGATTCCGGCTGGGGAACGAAACCGCATGAAGCTGCCTTGAGCACCTTAGTCCGAAAAATCGGTCCTTGTCAAAAAAACAGGCGATATCCCTGTGGATATCGCCTGAAAAGGGAGGTCGCCGTTTCCGTTTCTTTCAGCAGGAGCACGACGAACCAGACGAGCACGAGCCGCCGCACCCGCCGCCGCCAAGCTCAAGGCCCGACTGCACGGTAAAGCCCATGTACGTCATGTCCACTTTCATGGAACCGGCCTGCTGGGACAACTCTTTGTCCACAAGAAACAGGTACCCGTCAGTGTCGAATTTTTCGTCGGATTCCTTCGGCTCGTCCAGAGCCAAAGACAACTTGGGACCGGCTCAACCGCCGGTTGCGAGATAGATGCGGATGGGATTTTTTTCCTTGTCGGCGAAATACCCGTCCAATTGTTGGCGGGCAGCCTCGGTGAGCTCGACCATATCTGTATCTCCTGGGAGGTGAAGTAGGGCCGCCCTGGCGGACGGCCCCCAAAAACGTATCGTCTATGAGCAGCAGGAACCAGGCGTGCTGCAGGAACCGGAGGAGCACGAGCCGCCGGAGCACCCGCAACCGCCGTCGCCGAGCTCCAGGCTCGACTGCACGGTAAAGCCCATATAGGACATGTCCACGCGCATGGGAGCGGCCTGGGCGGCCAGTTCCTTGTCTACGATGAAATTGTAGCCCTCCACATCAAACTGATCATCCGTGTCCTTGGCCTCGTCGAGGGCCAGGGCCAGGCGAGGGCCGGAGCACCCTCCGGCGGAAAGATAAATTCGAATGGGGGCTTTTTCCTTGTCCGCGAAATACCCGTCCAATTCACGGCGGGCGGCCTCGGTAATTTCGACCATGTCTGACGACCTCCTGAGGGGAAATTGGCTGAGGCCCGTAAGTAAGCACGGCCCGGGGCTTTGTCAAACAGGAGAAACGCCCCTCCCCCACACAGCCCAAAACGGCCCGCCAGCCCGCCCTGAATGACGATTCGGCCCCGGACATTGCCCGCCTTGGCCTTTTCCGCTAGGGTCGGCGCACCATGACACAGCACAGCACGCCCACGGGGATCGCCATGAAACGACAGCGCCGCATTCTCTCGGCCGAAGACATGGTCCGGACCATCGAAAGGCTGGCCTTCGAGATCATCGAACGCCACGATCAAGGCTGCGGCCTGGCGCTTATCGGCATCCAGCGCCGGGGCGTGGAGCTGGCCCAACGTCTGAAAACGGTTCTGGAAGGCCGACTGGGCTGCGACATCCTGTCCGGAAAGCTGGACATCAACCTCTACCGCGACGACTGGACCCACTCCGACAACCAGCCGCACATCGGCGAGACGTTCATCCCCTTCGACATCAACGACAAAAAAATCGTCCTGGTGGACGACGTGCTTTTCTCCGGCCGCACCATCCGGGCCGCCCTGGAGGCCATCCTGGACTACGGACGCCCGCGCAAGGTGGAGCTTCTGGTCTTGATCGACCGGGGGCACCGGGAACTGCCCATCCAGGCCGACTATGTGGGGAAAAAGGTCCAGACCGCCCTGGGCGAACATGTGGACGTGCATCTGGCCGAGCTCGACGGCGAGGACAACGCCTACCTGGTGCGGTAGCTCTACCAGACTGCGGAAGACGTTCAACACCTTGACTGGAAGTCCTCTGGCTCGTCTTCGAAAAAAGGATCGGGGGATGCAGATGGCGCTTGCTCTCCGGGAAGGATTTACTACCCGGAAGACCGCCTCGTGTTGCGTTGTCGCCGTTCCGACTGCCTTCAGATGGCGTCAACGTGGTTTTCGGCAAAAAAGACTTGTCAAATGTAAATTTACGGTTTACAATAAAATCGATGATTAAGACTTATCGACACAAAGGATTGCGTCTGTTCTTCGAAACTGAAGACAGTAGCAAGCTACCGCAGGACATGTTGAAACGGATCGACCTGATTCTTTCAACCTTGGATGCTGCGCAAGATATTGAGAGCATGGACGTTCATACCTTCAGACTTCACCAACTGAAGGGGGACTTGAGAGGATTTTACGCCGTTACTGTTAGAGCAAATTGGCGGATTATTTTTCGGCTCAATGATGGTCATGCTTTCGATCTTGATTTTGTCGATTATCACTAGGGAGGATAAGGCCATGAGCAGAAAGAACCCCACACACCCCGGCCTCCTCGTCAAGGAGTGTCTCGACGATCTAGGTCTTAGTGTTGCAGAAGCCGCAAATGGCATCGGCGTCACTCGCCAGCAGTTGCATAATGTCATTTCTGGACGTAGTGCCGTTTCCCCGGAAATGGCCGTGCGTTTTGAGCAGGCCTTCGGCAGCACCGCCGATACTTGGCTAAGGATGCAGATGAATTATGACCTTGCGCAGATTCGTGCGCACAATCAGAACATCTCCGTTGAACGCCTGACGCCGAAGGTCGCGTAGGAACGCGAAAAAATCCTAAGGGTGTACTTCTACGTTGCCGGGTAACACCTCGCCGCCTGCCATCCGGCAGGCGATTTTTTCTTCCCTCTTGCCCCTCTTCTCCGGCCGCGTTTTGCACTTGATTGTATGCAGCGAGTTTGTCGGGCAATCTAACGGAACAACGGTCGTTGTGCTGTCGGCACAAGTTGCTATTTTTGATCCATCGTGAACACTTCGTGCTGCTTGGAGAACCCAATGGCCCTATTCGGTAATTGTATCCGATCGAACCTACTTCCCGTGTGTGCAATATTCATGGCTGCGGCAAGTTACGCGTTGCCAGTCGCCGCCGAGACGACCTCAACCGCTGGAAGGCCGCCCGGTCGAGCGACGGAGACAGCGGTAATGGGGCAACGTCTTGACCATTCTTTGATGAGCCAGGCAATAGCTAAGATTGCTGTCGAACTTCGAGACGGCTATGTTTTCCCTGACAAGGGAATAAAAGCGGCCGCCTTCATAGAGAATGCGCTGGCGGCCAAGATCTACGACGGCCTGACGGATCCTGCGCAGTTTGCGCAGAGGGTGACGGCGGACCTCCAGGCGGTCACGGACGATAGCCACATGCGGGTCGTCTCCGGTTCGCCGTTCAAGAATCTCCCTCCGCCAGCAGCCGACGCCGGTTTCGAAGTCAAAATCCTCGCCGGAAATATTGGATACATTTATCTGCCGAAATTCGTTCCGCCTGACGAGTTCAAGCCTGCGGCAGACGACGCCATGCGGCGGGTCAGCGCCGCTCGTGCACTGATCATCGATTTGCAAAATAATGGCGGCGGCCATCCTGCATCGGGGGCCTATCTTACCGGGTTTTTCCTTGATCCGAACACGCCGGTTAACACCGACGACATCATATGGCGCAACCGAGGGACGAAAACATTTAGAACCGAGAAATTCTGGACCTCTGCAACGCCAGTCAGTTACCTTGGCCGACCCGTCTATGTGCTCGTCGGACCCAAAACCTATTCGGCCGGTGAAGCTTTCGCCTACGATATGCAAGTCCTCAAACGCGCAACGGTCGTGGGCGCACGGACAAGAGGCGGAGCGCATCCCGGCGGGCTGGCGGAAATCGGTCCTGATCTTTTTGTGGTAGTGCCCACGGGGCGGGCAGAAAACCCGGCAACCCGAACCAATTGGCAAGGGGTTGGAGTGCTCCCAGATGTTAAAGTGGCCCCGGCATCGGCACAGCAAACTGCCGTTGAATTGGCAATGCAGCAAATTGGCACGGCTATGCCAAAATAAACACAGGAATGCCGAAGTAGTCCATACCAGCCATATAACATGAACGCCAGCTCGACAGAAATACGAATGTCGGTCCCGGTCTCTGCTCGCTAGACTGCGAGTATGACCCGCAACACACCTGAGTGGTTCGCGATCAGCGACGATGCCACTTCACAAGTTGGAGACGGTCATACCGTCCCGGGCTAATCCGAGCGCCCCGTTGACCGTCAAGAACAGCGACGGTTGAAAGGGCGTCGGCGCGTCTCTCTCCTGTTCGGCCTATGATCTCTCGTCGATTCACCGCCGCGATGCGCGAGAGGCCCCGAGCCCGGCCCGACAGCGGAGAGCCGCGCTAAACCCGGTTCTCCCGCTTTTTGCGATGCACGATCTCCGTGCCGATGCCAGACGTCGTAAAAAGCTCCAAAATGATCGAGTTCTCCACCCGGCCGTCGAGGACATGAGCCTTCTCCACCCCGCCGTCCACGGCCTCCATGCAGCACTTCATCTTGGGGATCATGCCGCCCTTGACCGTGCCCTCCTCAATGGCCACCGAGGCCTCGCGCAGATCCAGCGACGAGATGAGGCTCCCCTGGGCGTCGAGCACCCCGGCCACGTCGGTCAGAAGCACCAGCCGCTTGGCCGACAGGGCCACGGCCACGGCCCCGGCCACGGCGTCGGCGTTGATGTTGTAGGTCTCGCCCTCCTCGTCCACGCCGACCGGCGCAATCACCGGGATAAAGCCCTGGCCCTTCAACGTATTGATGAGCGTGGCGTTGATGCCCGTGACCTCGCCCACCTTGCCCAGGTCGATGATCTCCGGCGGGGCGTCCTTGCGCTCCAGCACCATCTCCAACTTGCGGGCCTGGATCAGGTTGCCGTCCTTTCCCGAAAGCCCCACGCTCATGCCGCCGTGGCGGTTTATGAGGCTGACGATCTGCTTGTTGATCTTGCCCGCCAAGACCATCTCCACCACGTCCATGGTGGCCGTGTCCGTGATGCGAAGCCCCTGCCGGAACTGGCAGGCGATGCCCAGTTGGTCGAGCATCTTGCCGATCTGCGGGCCGCCGCCATGCACGATGACCGGGTTTATGCCCACGTATTTGAGCAGGATGATGTTCAGGGCGAAGGCCCTTTTCAGATCCTCGTCCACCATGGCGTGGCCGCCGTATTTGATGACGATGGTCTTGCCGTAGAAGTCGCGAATGTACGGCAGGGCCTCCAGCAAAAGCCTGGCCTTTTCGTGTTCGCTGTCGCAGATCATGATATCCCCCTACAGGATGTACCTGGAAAGATCCCGGTCCTCGGACACGTCCGACAACTTGTCCCGCACGTAGTCCCGGTCCACCGCCACGGCCGTCCCGGACAACTCCGAGGCCTCAAACGACAGGTCGTTTAAGATGCGCTCCATGATGGTGTACAGCCGCCGGGCCCCGATGTTCTCCGTCTCCTCGTTGACCTTGCGGGCAAAGTCCGCCACCTCCAAAAGCGCCTCAGGGGAAAAGCTCAAGGCCACGCCCTCGGTCTTGAGCAGCTCCGTATACTGCACCGTGAGCGCGTTTTTGGGCTCGGTCAGGATGCGGTGGAAATCCTCGGCCGTCAGCGCCGTCAGCTCCACCCGAAGCGGAAACCGCCCCTGCAGCTCCGGCACCAGATCCGACGGCTTGGAGAAATGAAAGGCCCCGGCCGCGATGAAAAGGATGTGGTCTGAACGCACCATGCCGTATTTCGTATTGACCGTGCAGCCCTCGACCACGGGCAACAGGTCGCGCTGCACGCCCTCCCGGGACACGTCCGGCCCCGAACCCTGGCGGCCGCCGCAGATCTTGTCGATCTCGTCGATGAAGATGATGCCCGTCTGCTCCACCCGCTCCTTGGCCGTCTCGGTGACCTTGTCCATGTCCACCAGGCGCTCGCTCTCCTCCTGCAAAAGGATCTCGTAGGCCTCGCGCACCCGCATGGTGCGCGTCTTTTTGCGGGAGGGAAACATCTTGCCCAGCATGTCCTTGAACTGCACCCCCATGTCCTCCATGCCCGGCATGGCCATGATCTCCACCTGGGGCGAGGGCGCGGAGACCTCCACCGGCACCGTGCGATCATCCAGCACGCCGTCCCGAAACAGCCTGCGCAGCTTCTCCCGGGTGGACGAGCCCGGGCCGCCCTCGGCCGACGCGGGCCGCTCCTCGCCGCCAGCATCCAGGGCCTCGGGCATCTCCATGGCCCCGGTGGGGGAATAGCGCGGCCCGGGCTTGGGCAATAGCAGATCCAAAAGCCGCTCCTCGGCGTTTTTCTCGGCCCGCTCCTTCACCCGCTCCATCTCCTCCCGGCGCACCAGGTTCACCCCGATCTCCATGAGGTCGCGGACCATGGACTCAACGTCGCGGCCCACATAGCCGACCTCCGTGAACTTGGTGGCCTCGACCTTGAAAAAAGGCGATCCGGCAAGCTTGGCCAGCCTGCGGGCGATCTCGGTCTTGCCCACGCCGGTGGGGCCGATCATCAGGATGTTTTTCGGCGCGATCTCGTCGCGAAGCGCCGGGTCGATGCGCCGCCTGCGCCACCGGTTGCGCATGGCGATGGACACCATGCGTTTGGCCTGGTCCTGGCCGATGATGTATTTGTCCAACTCCGCCACGATCTCGCGAGGGGTCATGTTCTCCATCTTCTCTCCAGGGCCGGGTTTCGCGGCCTGACCTGTCTTGCCCAAAAGCCGCGCCATAAGCGCATCGCCAAGGGCCTTTCTCCGGGAAACGCGCGATGGGCCGCGCGACTTACTTTTTCTCCAACGTCTCAATGGTCACCCGGTCGTTGGTGTACACGCACAACTCCGCCGCGATGGCCATGGCCTTTTCGACAATCTCCTTCGCGGATAGACTCGTCTCCCGGGCCAGGGCCCGGGCCGCCGCCAGGGCGTACGGCCCGCCGGACCCAATCGCCGTCAGGCCGTCGTCGGGCTCGATCACGTCGCCCGTGCCGCTTAAGACCAGCACGTTTTCGGCGTCGGCCACTATGATCATGGCCTCAAGCCGCCTCAGATATTTATCCTTGCGCCATTCCTTGGCCAGCTCCACGCTTGAACGCACCAGATTGCCGCCGTATTCCTCAAGCTTGGCCTCGAAACGCTCAAAAAGCGTGAACGCGTCCGCCGTGGCCCCGGCAAAGCCCACGATCACCCGGTCCTTATAGAGCCGCCGCACCTTCTTCGCGCCATGCTTCATGGCCACGGCCTGCCCCATGGTCACCTGGCCGTCGCCGGCCACCGCCACGCCATGCGCGTCGCGCACCGCCAAAATCGTCGTTCCTCGTATGTCCATGACACCTCCATAGTTCCCGGGGCTGCCGCTCCCGGCCAGGGCCGAAGGACATGCATCCGGTGTTTCGCGGCTGTTCTGCGCCGTCCGGCGCAGAACAGCCGCGTGACACGGGGTGCAGGGGACTTAGTCCCCTGCCGGGGGGGCAGGGGGCAGAGCCCCCCACGCCACACGCCACACGTTCAGGGCGTGATCGGAAAAAAGGCACATGGTGACCTCCTGCGCCAGGCAATCCATAAGTCCTTGCCGCAGGGTCCGCAAGGCCGTGCGTGCGGCCAGGTCCACGGGAAATCCGTAGGCCCCGCAACTGATGGCCGGAAAGGCCACGCTGCCGAGGCGCAGGGCCTTGGCGGCCAAAAGGCTCTCGCGGTAGGCCGAGGCCAGAAGGGACGGTTCGTTGTTGGCGCCGCCGCGCCAGATGGGGCCGACAGTATGGATCACATGGGCTGCGGGAAGATCGAATCCGGGCGTGGCCACGGCCCGGCCCGTGGGCAGGGGGCCGCTTTGGCGCACGATCTCCAGGCAGGCGGCCAAAAGGCGCGGCCCGGCGGCCCGGTGGATGGCCCCGTCCACCCCGCCGCCCCCGGCCAGGGAGGGATTGGCGGCGTTGACGATGGCGTCCACGGTGAGCGCGGTGATGTCGGCGACGACGAGATGCAGGCGGCCCGGGCCGACGGCAAAGGCATGCCCGTTCATGCGGTTGGCCCTTCCAGCCAGGCGGGATCGATCTGGGGGCCGAGGATGCCGACGACGGCCCTTACGGGGTCCAGGATGGCCGCTGCGGCCTGGCCGATCTCGTCCCGGGACAGGCGTGCAATTTTGGCCGCCGTCTCGGACAGGGGCACATGGCGACCGAAAAGGAGGTGGTTTTTGGCCAGCCGCACCATGCGGTTTTCCGTGGACTCGGCCCCCAGAAGCAAAAGCCCTCGCAGGTGCTCGCGCACATGCTCCAATTCCTGGCGGGTCACGCCGCCTGCGGCCATGGCCGCAAGCTCCCGGCGCACCACGTCCAAAAGCTCCTCCACCCGGCCCGGGTCCACGGCGGCGTGGATCTCCAAAAGCCCGGCGTCGGCCATGGTGTTCAGGTCGCTTCCGACGGCATAGGCCAGCCCCCGTTTCTCGCGAACCTCCTGGAAAAGCCGCGAGGACATGTTGCCGCCAAGTATCGTGCACAGGGCGGCCCGGGCGAAGCGGCCGGGGTCGGCGTTTCCCGGCACGGGAAACGCCATGGCCACATGGGTCTGCTCCACCTCCCGGGCCAGGGACAACGAGCCGGGCCGAAAGGCCGGGACCGGCGCGGTTTCGGGCGACCCGACCGGGGCCGGAGGCAGTCCGGCAAAAAAACGGGCGATCATGTCCGCCAAGGCGGCATGATCCACGGCCCCGGCCGCCGCCACCACCATGGACCCGGGGCGGTAGTTGGCCGCCCGCCAGTCCCACAGGTCCGCCTCGAAAAAGGCGGCCACGCCCTCGGCCGGGCCGGTGATGGGATGGCCCGCAGCCCGGTCGTCCCAGGCCGCCTCCCAGAGGGATTCCAGGAGCTTGTCGTCGGGGGTGTCCTCCACCATGCCGATCTCCTGGAGGATGACGTCCTTCTCCCGCTCCATCTCCTCCGGGGGAAGGCAGGGCGCAAGCGCGATATCGGCCAGGATGTCCCAGGCCACGGGCAAATGGTCGGCGGCCACCCGGATGGAGAAGCAGGTGTGTTCCCGGGAGGTGTAGGCGTCGGCCAACCCGCCCAACAGATCCAGCTCCAGGGCGATCTGGCGGGCCGTCCGGGCGGCGGTGCCCTTAAAGGCCATGTGCTCCCAGAAATGGGCCATGCCCTCCTGGGCGCGGGTTTCATGGCGCGATCCGGCGGGAATCCAGACGCCCAGGCTGACGGTGCGCACGGCGGGCATGCGTTCGGTGACCACGGCCGGGCCGCCGGGGAGGATGGAACACTGAAAGGCTTTTTTTGGGGGCATGGGTCTTTCTATGGCAAAAGGGTTAGGCGGGCTTTTGGGTCTTGGCCGTACGCTGGACGGCCAGTCCGGCCATGATCAACACAAGTCCCGCGAAGGTGGAGGGCAAAATCTCCTCGCCCACCACGAAATGGATGAACACCAGGGACAAAAAGGGCGACAGGAAAATGAGGTTGGCGATGCGGGCCGTGTTGGCGGCGTTTTTCATGGCCGACAGCCACAGGGCAAAGGCCAGCCCCATCTCGAAAACCCCCACGTAGGCCGCGCCCAGATAGCCCAGGGGGCTTGCCGGGACAAGGCCCGTGGTCGCAAGACACACGGCCAGCGTCATGGGCAGGGAGGCCGCGAAATTGAGCAACAGCCCGGCCACGGGGTCGCGGTCGTCCCTGGCCCCGAGAATCCAGAAAAGCGCCCACAGGATGGTGGACAAAAGGGCCAGCCCCACGCCGAGCGGGCTTTCCACGTTCATCCCGGTCACATCGCCCCTCGTCGAGATGACCAGCACCCCGGCATAGCCCACGAAAACCGCCAGGAGGTCGCGGCGGCTGATTTTCTGCTTGAGAAGCGGGATGGACAGAAGCGTCAGCGTGATGGCCCAGGTGTAGTTGATGGGCTGGGCCAGTTGGGCGGGCAGGCGGTCGTAGGCCGCAAACAGGATCAGGTAATACAGGAAGGGGTTGATCGCCCCCAAAAGCGCCGACCGGACGTACTGACGCCGGGTCATGGCCAAAACCAGCCCCAGGCGGCCCTGCACGGCCAATATCGCCCCCAGGCACAGTGTGGAGGCCAGGCTGGAATAGAAAAGCAGTTGCGCCGGGTCCATGTGGCGCAGCGACAGCTTGAAGGCCGAGGCCACCGTGGACCACATGAGCACGGCCAAAAGGGCGTGGAAGGTGGCTTTGCGCTGATCGGGCATGGTGTTTGGCGGATGATCCTTTGCCCGGCACCCTAGCCGAGACGGCCCGGCCGCACAAGGTGCCGCCCGGGCATCCGGATCATCGCCCTGGCCTCCCGGTGGTCCGTTGTGTTCATCACGGATATTTTTCCGATTGACCCTGAAGCGATTCCTGGCCATAATCGCTTCACAAACTGAAGCGATTAGATCGCTCATTCGCTTCATGATCTGAAGCGAGAGTTCCCTGCAATCGCTTCACGGCATGCCGCGAAAAGGCGAATCCATGTCCCGGTATATCTGGCAACTTCCGCGCTGGCCCGACCTGGGCTTTGACGCCGCGCGGGTTCTGGCCCCCCTGGCCGACTGCCGCCGCAGGCAGGGCGCGCTTTTGGCCCGGCTGGAAAGCCTCGGCCTGGAAGACAGCCGCACGGCCCAGGCCGTAACCCTTGAAGAGGACGCCCTCCAGACTGCGGCCATCGAGGGCGAGACATTGGACCTGGAACGGGTCCGCTCGTCCGTGGCCGTGCATCTGGGGCTGCCGCACGGCGGCCTGCGGCCCGCTGACCGGGCCACGGACGGCCTGATCCAGGTGCTCCTGGACGCCACCCGAAACCATGCCCTGCCCCTGACCGCCGAGCGGCTCTTTTCCTGGCATGCGGCGCTTTTCCCCACCGGGCGCGCCGGGCTTGCCGCCATCCGGGTCGGGGCCTGGCGGGAAAGGCCCATGGAGGTCGTGTCCGGCCCCCTGGGGCGGCAGCGGGTCCACTTCGCCGGGCCGCCTGCCGAGACGCTTCAGGCGGAGATGGCGGCGTTTTTTTCCTGGTGGGAGGCCAGCCGGGGCGTCTTGGACGGCATCCTGCGCGCCGGACTGGCCCACCTGCGCTTCGTCACCATCCACCCCTTCGACGACGGCAACGGCCGTCTGGCCCGCACCCTGACGGACATGGCCCTGGCCCAGGACGAGAACCTGCCCGCCCGGCATTACAGCCTGTCGGCCCGAATCATGAACGACCGCAAGAACTATTACGAGGTGTTGGAACGCACCCAGAAAGACGACGGCGACGTGACCGAATGGCTGGTGTGGTTTCTGGCCATGGTGCGACAGGCCATGGACGCCGCCGAGAACGCCCTGTCCCGTGTCCTGGCCAAGGCCGCTTTCTGGCGGCGGCATGCGGCCACGTCCCTCTCCGCGCGGCAGCGCAAGGCGGTCAACCGGCTGCTGGACGCCGGGTCGGACGCGGACGGCGGCGGCTTCGAGGGAGGCCTCACCACCCGCAAATACATGGGGCTTACCAAGGCCTCGCGGGCCACGGCCTATCGGGAGATCGCCGACCTTGTGGCCAAGGGGATGCTTGCGCCCCGGGAGGGAAAGGGCCGCAATGCGGCCTACGACCTGATCTGGACCCAATGACGCAACCCATGCGGCGTAAGGCGGCCCAGGGACATGTCCGCCTGCCTCCCGGCTGATTGAGCCCGCGCGCCAAAGAAAACAGGGGAGGACCAACGCCCTCCCCCGCTTCAGGATTTTCTGCTCGGCGGCGGCCTAGCTTCCGCACATGCAATCGACTCCCTCGAACATCACCCGGTCCACATATTCCGCCTGCTTGCCCTTGTTCCACTGGGACACGGGCCGGTAGTAGCCCACGATGCGGGTATAAACCTCGGCGGGCTCGCCGCAATCCGGGCATTCGAAGTGTTCGCCATGGATGTAGCCGTGCTTCTTGCAAATGGAGAACGTCGGCGTAATCGACAGGTAGGGAATCTTGGTCATGGTGAAGGCCTTGATGATAAACGACCGCAGGGCCTCAAGGTCCGTCGCGGCCTCGCCCAGGTAGGTGTGGAACACCGTGCCGCCGGTATACAGCGGCTGGAGCTTGTTCTGGTGCTCCAGGGAATAGATGACGTCGGTCGACAGCCCCACGGGCAGGGTGGTGGAGTTCGTATAATACGGCGTGCCGTTGCCCGAGGCCCGGATGTCCGAATAAAGCGACTTGTCGATCTTGGCCAGCCGGTAGCTGGTGCCCTCGGCCGGGGTGGCCTCCAGGTTGTAGAGGCTGCCGGTCTCCTCCTGGTAGCCCGAAGTCAGCTCGCGCAGGTGGTTGAGCGTCCGGGTCATGAGCCGCACCCCGGCGTCGGTCTCGATGCCCTTGCCCAAAAGGTTCAGGCAGGCCTCATGCCCGCCCACCAGGCCGATGGTGGAGAAATGGCCCTTGAAGCCGTTTTTGAGGTAGCGCCTGGTCCACGGGAACATGCCCCGCTCCAGGTTGTCGTTGATGAGCTTGCGCTTGAATTCCAGGGCCGTCTTGGCCAGATCGGCATATTCCGCAACCAGATCGAGGAAATCCTCCTCGCCCTGGGCCAGAAAGGCCAGCTTGGGCAGATTGAGCGTCACCACGCCCACCGACCCGGTCAGGTCGCCCGCCCCGAAAAGCCCGCCGACCTTCTTGCGCAGCTCGCGCAGGTCCATCTGCAACCGGCAGCACATGGACCGCACATCCTCGGGGCTTAAGTCGGAATTGATGAAGTTCTGGAAATACGGCGCGCCGTACTTGGCCGTCAGCTCCAGAAGCTTGGTGCCGATGGGCGTCTCCCAGGGAAAATCCTTGGTGATGTTGTAGGTGGGGATGGGGAAGGAGAAGATGCGGCCATGGTAGTCTCCCTGGGACATGACGTCCAGGAAGGCCCGGTTGAACATCTCCATCTCCACGGCGTAGTCGCCGTGCACGCTGTCCAAGAGCTTGCCGCCGATGATCACCGCCTCATTGGCCAGATGCTTGGGCGGGGCCAGATCGAAGGTCAGGTTGGTGAACGGGCTCTGGCCGCCCCAGCGCGAGGTGGTGTTCAAGTTGAACACGAACTTCTGCACGGCCTGGCGCACCTGCTTGTACGAAAGCTTGTCGTGGCGGATAAACGGGGCCAGATAGGTGTCCACGTTGTTGAAGGCCTGGGCCCCGGCCCATTCGTTTTGCAGCGTGCCCAGGAAATTGACCATCTGCCCCAGGGCGGAATCGAAGTGCCGGGCCGGGCCGGCGCAGGAGCGGCCCTCCAGGTTGAAGCCCTCCAGCAAAAGATCCTTGAGGCTCCATCCGGCGCAATATCCGGCCAGCCCGAACGACAGGTCGTGGATGTGGAAATAGCCGTGCTCGTGGGCCGCCCGGACCTCCTCGGGATACTTCTCCAGGGCGTATCTGGCCTGGACCGTGCCCGACAGATGCAACATGAGCCCCTGGAACGAATGGCACATGTTGGCGTTTTCAGCCACGCGCCAGTCGGCCTTGCTCAGGTAGTTGTCGATGACGTCCTTGATGTCCAGGTAGGCGGCTTTTTGCTCGCGCAACTCCCGGCGCTTCTCGCGGTAGATGATGTAGCGCTTGGCCACGCCGAAAAGACGCGACTCCATGAGCACATGCTCCACCTGATCCTGCACCTGCTCCTGTTCCGGAACCTCAAGATCCTCAAGCTTGTGCTCGACCTTATGCGCCAACCGCCTGGCCAAAAGGGGATCCTGGATGCCGCTGGCCTTGAGCGCCTTCAAGATGGCCAGGGCGATGCGTTCCGTGGACCAGGTTTCCTGGCAACCGTCGCGTTTTCTTATCCGAGTGGGCATAAACCTTCTCCTCCCCACGCGCCTTGGGCGGCACGTATGATTGTACGGTCAACGTAAAACCGGACGGCAGCATCACCTCCCTGATCTCCTGCACGTCCGCCTCGCACAACTCCGGCACAAGGGTCGTCCGGAACATAAATGCCTCCGGATGGCCCATGGCCACCTCGAAAATCCTGCTCATATTCTCCCGGGCCGCTTCCGCCGTCACGGCGCCTCCGGTCACCAGGGGATATTTTTCATACGGCGCCTTCACGTCCACGGAAAACCGCGTCCCCGGGGCATGGGCCAAAACCGCCGCCACCATCGCCGGGCGCATGCCGTTGGTGTCCACCTTCACCGGCGGCCCAAAGGCGGTAAGCGCCGCCACCAGCTCCGGCAGATCCTCGGCCAGCGTCGGTTCGCCGCCGGTGATCACGATGCCGTCCAGCCACGGGCCGCGGGCCGCGAAAAATTTCCCCAGATCGGCGGGCTCAATGGGCGGATAGCGGTCGGGACGCCAGGCCAGACCGGCGTTGTGGCAGTGCGGGCAGCGCAGGTTGCAGCCGCCCAGAAAGATGACGGCGCTCATGCGCCCCGGCCAGTCGCACATGGACAAAGGCTCCAGACCCCGAATCTGGTTCCAAACGGAATTCTCGTTCACAGGCATATCTCGAATATATTGAGAAGACAGGAAAAATGCGGCCCGCGCCGACTCCCCACGGCCACGTCCATTACCCTCAGCTTTATAGTCCCGCCCCGATAGTTTGTATAGACGCTCGCAGCGCCTCCATCAGTGAGTTCTGCACAACATAAGCCGCCACCCCCAAGAAATCACAAACAAACCCCCGTTCTCCACAATTTTTGCCCACAGCCCATTTTCTTGTTGAAAATCCTTTTCATCCCTACACGCACCGCATTCCGACCTTCCCCCTCCTCCCGGGGCTGCCGCCCCGGACCCCGCCCGGGGGGAATCATTCCCCCCGGACCCCCC
>NZ_JAZHDB010000217.1:0-10913 GCF_036584575.1 Desulfolutivibrio sp. | reverse complement strand
AAGATGCGCACGGCCGTTCCCCGCTACCTCAAGGGGCTGGCCGGATCACGCGCCTTGCGCGCCAGGATGTGCGGGTGTACCTCTTGGCAGGATGTGGAATGTGCGGCCCGCGAGGCCGAGCTGATGACCGCGGCCGAACCAAGCGGCCCAAGCGACAGGAAGGGATAGCCGACAATGGAGATCGTGCGCGCCAGCACGGCCGGATTCTGCATGGGCGTGGACCTTGCCCTGCGCAAGCTCGACGCCATCCTGGACGAGGCCCAGCGCCACGGCCCCATCCATACCCTGGGGCCCATCATCCACAATCCCCAGGTCATGGCCGAATACGCCACCCGGGGCGTGCTGCGCACGGACGACCCGGAGGATGTGGCGGAAGGCAGCACGGCGGTCATCCGGGCCCACGGGGTGCCCCAGTGCGTGAAGCAGTCGCTTCTGGAGCGGGGGGTGCGGGTGGTGGACGCCACCTGTCCCCGGGTGCGAACGGCCCAGAAGCTCATCGCCAAGCAGGCGGAAAAGGGCCGCATCCTGCTGCTTTTCGGAGAGGCGGACCATCCCGAGGTCAAGGGGCTTTTGAGCCACGCCGCCGCCGGATCCCATGTCTTCGACTCGCCGGAACGGCTGGCGGAAATCGATCTGCCCCCCGGGCCGGAATATTTCCTGGCCGCCCAGACCACCCAGGACGAGTTGGAGTTCACGCGCATCCAGGAGATGCTGAAAGTCCGGCTGAACAGGGACTTTCCGGTCCTGTCCACCATCTGCGACGCGACCGTGAAACGCCAGCAGGAGGCCATCGAATTGGCGGGCGCGGTGGACTACATGGTCGTGGTCGGGGGATTCGAGAGCGGCAACACCCGTCGGCTGGCCCAGGTGGCCCGTGGCGTGGGCGTGCCCTGCGTCCACGTGGAGACGGCGGACCAGCTTCCTCTTGACGAGTTACGCATGACAGGCAGAATCGGCTTGACAGCGGGGGCTTCTACGCCGAAAAAAATAATAGATCGCGTGCAATACGTTTTGGCGTCGCTTTAGGCCGGAATTGTCCGGTACACCACCTTTCGGAGACGAAGGCATGTCCCAGACCAATATTCTGCTTGAAGCCGGCACCAATGAATTGGAAATCGTGGAATTTTTCATCGACGAGGTGGTGGGCGCGGACGACGACGGCCGCCCCCGCGTCTACAAAGGCTACTACGGGGTCAACGTGGCCAAGGTGCTGGAGATCATCCGGCTGCCCCGGGTCACGGAAATGCCCGAGGTCTCGCACCCAAGCGTGCTTGGGGCCTTCAATCTGCGCTCGCACATCATCCCCCTGGTGGATTTGAGCGTGTGGCTGGGCAAGATCCGGGCCCAGACCGAATCCCCCAAGGTCATCGTCACCGAATTCAACAACGTGACCACCTCGTTTCTGGTCACCGGGGTGACCCGCATCCACCGCATGAGCTGGGAGGCCGTGGAGCCGCCCAACCGCTACGTGTCGTCGTTAAGCGGCGATTGCATCACGGGCGTGGTCAAGCTTGAGGACCGCATCGTGTTCCTGCTCGATCTGGAAAAGATCGTGGCCGACTTAAACCCCAACCTGGGGCTCAAGCTCGACATGAGCATCGAATGGAACGCCGGGGCGCGCTACCGGGCCTTGATCGCCGACGATTCCGTGCTCATCCGGGAGATGCTCAAGGATCTCCTCAACAAGGCCAATTTCGACGTGGAGGCGGTCAACAACGGCCGGGCCTGCTGGGAGCTTTTATTGCGCCTCAAGGATCTGGCCGCACGCGACGGCCGCCCCCTGACCGACTACGTGCAGGTGGTGGTGGCGGATATCGAGATGCCCGCCATGGACGGGCACAATCTGACCAAGCGCATCAAGGAAGACCCTTCGCTCAAGGAACTCCCGGTCATCCTGTTCTCGTCGCTGATCACCGACAAGCTCAGGCACAAGGGCGAGGCCGTGGGCGCCGACGACCAGATCTCCAAGCCCGACGTGGGACAGCTGGCCCTGCGCGCCAAAAACCTCATCCAGGAAAAACTGGCCCCGGCCACGGCGGCCTGACGCCCCCGGCGCGTCAGGCCCGCTCCTCTCCAAGCCTGGCTCGTATCTCCGCAAAGGCCCGGGCATTGTCCAAAAAAACGTCCAGGACGGCCGGGTCGAAGTGCCTGCAGCGCTCCTTGCCCATGATCGACAGGGCCACCGCCTCGGGGTAGGCGTCCTTGTAGGGGCGTTTGCTCACCAGGGCGTCAAAAACATCGGCCACGGCGCAGATGCGTCCGAAAATGGGGATCCCCTGTCCGGACAGGCCATAGGGGTAGCCCGTGCCGTCGAACCGCTCATGGTGGCTTAAGGCGATGCCCCGGGCGCACTGGATGATGGGAGAGGTGGCGGATTCAAGGATGCGCGCCCCGTAGAGGGCGTGCCGCTTCATTTCTTCCCACTGCTCGGGATCGAGCTTGCCGCGCTTGCGCAGGATGGAGTCGGGAATCCCGATCTTGCCCACGTCGTGCAGGGGCGCGGCCTGGCGCACCAGTTCCTGGTCCGCCTCGGACATCCCCAGAAGCCTGGCCAACAGTCCGCAATAGTCGCCGATGCGCTCCGTGTGCCGGGCGGTCTGTTCGTCCTTGAATTCCGCCGCCGCCGACAGGCACAAGATGGCCTCCTGCTGGGCCAGAAGCGAACACTCCCGCAGCTCCGTCAGGTTGTCCACGGCCCGGCGCAATTCCTCCGTACGATCCCGAACCGCGTCCTCAAGCCCGGCCTGACAGAACCTGGCCCGATCCGCCGACTCCTTGATCCGCAACAGCGAGGTCACGCGAAGGGCCAGGACGCCCCGCTCCACCGGCTTTTGCAAAAAATCGTCGGCCCCGCAGGCAAGCGCCGACGCGCGCCCCTCCAGCCCGGACAGCCCGGAGATGACGATGACCGGGATGCCGGCCATTTCCGGCGTGGCGCGCATGGTCCGCACCAGGTCGAAACCGCTTTGCCCCGGCAGCATGGCGTCGGTCAAAACCAGATCGATGCGGCCGGGCAGAAGGGCCAGGGCCGCCTCGCCGGATTCGGCGGGCACGACCTCATGGCCAAGCCCCCGGACCTCTTTTTCCAGAAGCTTGCGGGTGATGACCTCGTCTTCCACCACAAGCACCCGGCGAGAGCGCATCCCCGGCTGGACCGAAACCGCCGGGAGCATGAGCGGGGCCTGCCGTCCGGCCTGCGGCTTGTCCTGCGGCCCGGACAGACGGGATTCGATCTCTTTTCGGGCCTGGGCCACGCCGTGGACGATCTGGGGAACGATCCAGGCCACCCGCGCCGCATCGCCGACATTGGCCGCCGATTCGGCCAGGGCGGCGGCATCCCTGGCCGCGAGGGCGCCCACGGCCCCCAGGGCCCCCTTGAGCAGATGGGCCAACGCGGCCACTTCCGGCAGGGCGCCTTCCGTGGCGGCCTGCATCAGACGTTGGAGGGTCGTCGGGGTCTCCTGCAAAAAAATGCCGCACAGGTCGCGGTACAGCGCCTGGTCCCCGCCCAATCCGGCCAGCACGCCCTGCATATCCACCACCCGCACGCCGCCTCCTCCGTCCAGGGCGCCGCTCCCCTCCAGGTTTGGGGCCTGGGCATCGCTTCCTTCGTCCGGGAACCCTTCCGGGGGTTTTGTCCCGGACCATCTGCCTCCGGCCTCCCCCACCAACGTGGAAAGTTCCTTGAAGTCCAGGGGCTTGGTCAAAAAGGCGTTCATTCCGGCGTCCCGGCACCGGGTTCTGTAGCCGGACAGGGCATGGGCCGTGGCCGCGATGATGGGCACGTCCCGGTTGCGCTCCCCGGCCCGGCCCTCCCGAATGGCCCGGGCGGCCTCAAGGCCGTCCATCTCCGGCATCTCAAGATCCATGATCACCATCTCGAAGCTCTCACGGGACAGCACCGCCAGGGCCTGGGCCCCGGTCCCGGCCAGGACCACGGCATGCCCCAGGCGACGCAGGAAGACGTCGGCCACCTTGGCGTTGATCGGATTGTCCTCGACCACCAGGATCCGCAACGGCTCGCCGCCCAGACGGGCCTCATCCACGGTATGCCGATCCCCCAGGGCCTTGGCCGGATCTCCGGCCGCCACGCACACGGCGAACGAAAACAGGCTGCCCCGGCCTTCCTCGCTCTCCACCCAGATGCTGCCGCTCATGAGCTCCACGATCTGGCGGCAGATGGCAAGCCCCAGCCCCGTGCCGCCATGGCGGCGGGTGACCGAGCCGTCGGCCTGCCGAAAGGGCTGAAAGATCATTTCCAACTTGTCCGGCTCGATGCCCACCCCGGTGTCGCGCACGGTGAAAAGAAGGGGCACGCCGTCATGGCGGCTCACCCGGTGATGCATGGACAGGGGCAGGGGCTCCACATGCAAAAGCACCTCGCCCGCATCCGTGAATTTGATGGCGTTGCCCACCAGGTTGACGATGACCTGGCGCAGGCGCAGGGAGTCGGCCCGCACGAAGCGGGGGGCCTTTTTCCCGAAGGAGGCCGCCAGATGCAGATTTTTTTTCTGGGCCTGGATCTTGAGGGACTTCACGGCCGCGCCCACCACCCGGGGCAGGCTGATGTCCGCGTCCTCCAGGGACAGGGCCTTGGCCTCGATCTTGGAAAGATCGAGGATGTCGTTGATCAGCGCCAGAAGCGACATGGCGGATTCGAGCACGGTTTCCAGGTGGTCGCGCTGTTCGTCGCCGAGCCGGGACTGCAGGGTGATTCTGGTCAGCCCGATGATGGAGTTCATGGGCGTCCTGATCTCGTGGCTCATCTTGGCCAGAAATTCGCTTTTGGCCCGGTTGGCCTCTTCGGCGGCCTCCTTGGCCCGAAGCAGCTCGTTTTGCGCCGACCGCAGATCGGAGATGTCCGTGGCGATGACGCACACCCGATCCGGGACGCCGCCTTGGTCGAACAGGGGAAACTTGATGGTGGCGAAAGGCCGCTCCTCGCCGCGCACGGGGATGTCCCGGAAAAAGGTGCACGGCCGCCCGGTCTCCAGGATGAGGAGATCCTCCTGGCGGGTCATGGCCGCGAACTCGTCAGGAAGATGGGCATAGGCCGACAGGCCGAAGGCGGCGGCCGGGTCGACGCCCTGGGCCTCGAGATAGGGCTTGTTGGCCAAAAGGATGCGGCCCTGACGGTCGCGCAGGATGATAAACGACGGGGAGTGGTCCAGGATGCCCTGGAGCTGCTCGTGTTGGCGGCGCAGGGTCTCGGCGGTCTGGCGTTTCTCGGTGACGTCTGCGGCAACCCCTTCCAGGGCCGTCACGTTTCCCGAGGCGTCGCGTACGGCCCGCATGCTGATCAGGCCATAGCCGACGCTGCCGTCGCGCCGCTTGCACTTGACCTCCAGATCCGTGACCTGGCCCTCGACCTCCAGACGGCGGATGACCCGGAGGCGGTCATGGGGATCGACGTAGATGTCCCGGCCGATGTCCGTGACGGCGGCCATGAGGTCGGCGGGGGTGTCGTAGCCGAGCATGCGGGCCATGGCCGGATTGGCGTCCAGGAACCGGCCGTCGACGGTACATCGGAAGATGCCCTCCTGGGCGTTTTCGAAAAGCCCGCGATACTTTTCCTCGGTCTGGCGCAAAAGCTCGGTGCGGTGGGACAGGGAGGCGGCCATGTCGTCGAAGGCCCGGGCCAGTTCTCCGAACTCGCCCCGGTCGCGGGAGCGGCCCATGCGATAGTCCAGATCGCCGCCTGCGATGCGCCGCGTGGCCCGAAGCAGGCCCTCGACGGGACCCAGGATGGCGACGCCGCCATAATAATACGTTCCCAAAAGGGCGACCAGGGCGACCAACGTAAACAACACGATGTTACGGGCCATGATCTGGTTGGCTGCGGCATAGGCCACGGACACCGGAATGCCGATGCGTACGAAATATTCATTGCCGGGATCGGCGATGAGCGGGGCGAAGGCGTACAACCGCTCCACGCCGTCGAGCCCCCCGGTCTCCACGGCGTCCACCCCCCGGGACAACAACTGCTCCAGGATGTCCGCCGCCTTGGGAATGGCCTTCTCCACCAAGTCCCCGTCCTCGGGGAAGCGGCTGAGGAGGGTTCCGGCCCGGTCGATGATGGCGACCGTGGCCCCCGGGGGCATGGGCAGGGTGGACACCAGATCGCCGACCCAGCCCATGTGCAGGGCCACGGCCACCACGGCCTCAAGGCGCTCCCCGTTGCGCACGGGGTAGGCCAGGAACATCGCCGGCTGGCCGGTGAGTCGGCTGACCACGGGCTCGCCCACGGTGAAATGGTTCCGGTCCACGGTCTTTTGAAACCATTCCCGATCCGAAACGTCGGCGTGCTGCGGGTCGCCTGCGGCATTGCACAGGATGCGGCCATCGGGATCGACGGCCAGGATGTCGGCGAAACCGGGATAGTCCTTGATGACCTGGGAAAAATAGAGGCTGCATCCGGCCGCATCGTGGCGGTGCAGTTCGGGAAGTCGGGCCACGGCGTACAGCAGATGCCTGCCGCCCTCGATGAGGGACTTGCCGTTTCCGGCCACCAGCAGGGCCATGCGCCGGGCCTGCTCAAAGGCCTCGATGCGGGCCGCGTAGCGGCTTTGCTCGCCCATGTAGGCTGTCAGAAAAAAACCCGGCGTCACAACGAGCAGCACCAGGAGCATCAGGCGGAAGCGCAGGCTATGGAGATACGAACGCACCATGGAAAGCCCTCTCCATACTCCGCACGACAAAATCATAGGGGACTCATGCCGTACCCCTTTGTGAAATTTTGACCATATCACATTTCCGGTGTCAATACAAATCTCCACAACAGAAAACACTGCGCAAAATAGTTGCTCTATGCATCTATCCTCCCGCAGCATCGACTTTCAGGCTGTATTCACTGACTGATATAATCGTTTCCGTGTTTCATTCTGCTGATAATGGACATCTTTTTCGCTCAATATCGACAGCGAGATAAAGCGCTTTGGCCTTCTCGGCATTCCCTGATGACCCAAGTCCGGGCCAACCTGGGAGCCATCCCGCTCCGCCAAAGCCCGACAGAGGCATTGCACAGCTGGCGCAAAAAAGCGTAAGATCACTTGATGGCGCTCTACTTCCTCAAAGGCCTAGCCATCGGCCTGATCATAGCCATGCCGTTTGGGCCCGTGGGCCTTTTATGCCTGCAACGGGCCATCACCATGGGCCTGCGGGTGGGGCTTTTAAGCGGACTGGGGGCCGGGCTGGCCGACACCTTCTACGGGGCCGTGGCCGCCTTCGGCCTGACCTACATTTCCGACTTTCTGACCACCCACCACATCCTCCTGCAATCCGTGGGGGGCTTTTTTCTGGCGCTGATGGGCGTGCGCCTGTATCTGACCAAAAAGGCCCCCAAGCAGCTCGAACTGTCCCATTCCCATTTCGCCGGGGCGTTCGCCTCCATCTTCTTCCTGACCCTGACCAATCCCATGACCTTCGTGGCCTTTTTGGCCATCTTCGCGGGCTTCGGCCTGGGGCAGGCCGAGGCCAGGATGCATCACGCCGTGTCCGTGGTGGTGGGCGTGTTTTTCGGGGCCATGGTCTGGTGGGTGGCCATCGCCTTGGGGGGCAAGCTGTTGCGCTTCCGGCTGCTCAACCAGTTGCCCAAGATCCGCAAAGGCTCGGGCGTGATCATCATCCTTTTCGGCCTCTGGGCCGTACTCGACGCCGTGTTCCGCTTCCCGTCGATTCTGCCCTGACCCGCCCGCAATCCCCGCCTCCCGCAATCCGCAGGCAACCGCCTTTCGCCTGGCGCTTCCCGCAGGGCCGTTTTGCGGAAGGCCATGAAAAACCCCCGCCGATCCTTCCGACCGACGGGGGTTCGTTTCCTTGTCTGTTCCATCCGCGCGAACCGGCGGACGCGCCGCCGCTTCACCCGACCATTCTTCTACCGGCCGCGCTTTTCATGCCAGCGCCAGGCCGTCTCCACCGTGGCGTCGATGTTCGAAAGGCGCGGCGTCCAGCCAAGAAGCCTCCCGGCCCCGCCCGCATTGGCGTAAAGCGCCGGGGGATCGCCCGCTCGACGCGGCCCTTCCTTGACCGGAACCTTGCGGCCGGAGACGCGCTCCACGGCCTCGATCACCTGGCGCACGGTGTTGCCCACCCCGGTGCCCAGGTTGAGCATCATGGAAGCGCCCTTGTCCAAAAGTCTCGAAATCGCCGAGACGTGGGCGTCGGCCAAGTCCGTGACGTGGATGTAGTCGCGCACGGCCGTGCCGTCCGGGGTGTCGTAGTCCGTGCCGAAAATCTCGATATGCCTGCGCAGTCCCATGGCGGCGTGGATGATAAGCGGGATGAGATGCGTCTCGGGATCGTGGTCCTCGCCGACCTCGCCGTCCGGATCGGCCCCGGCGGCGTTGAAGTAGCGCAGGGCGGCATGGCTGATCCCGTAGGCGTGTTCGTAGTCGCGAAGGATCTGCTCGATCATGAGCTTGGACCAGCCGTAGGGATTGATGGGATGCTGGGGATGGTCCTCGGGGATGGGCAGGCTTTGCGGCACGCCGTAGGTGGCGCAGGTGCTGGAGAAGACGATGTGCCCGCAGCCGTGGCGGCGCATGGCGTCAAGCAGCGAAAGCGTCCCGGTGACGTTGTTGTGGTAGTACTTGGCCGGGTTCTGCACGGACTCGCCCACATAGGCGAACGCCGCGAAATGCAGCACGCCCACGGGCTTGTACTTCGCAAACACCCCGTCCAGGTCGGCGGCGTTCAAAATGTCGCCCTTGACCAACGGCCCCCACTTCACGGCCCAGTCATGGCCGTAGACCATGTTGTCCAGGGTCACGGGGGCATATCCGGCCTTTTTGAGCGCCTTGCAGGTGTGGGAACCGATGTACCCGGCCCCGCCGGTGACCAGAATCGTCTTGTCCATGTCGTCTTTCTCCAGATGATGCGTTTGTTGGTATGCCTGCGGCGGCCAAAGGGCCTGCGCCTTTGGAAATCCCCCGTACGACAATCCTGCCCGCCCCTGACGGACGGACGCCGTCTCACTCCCCGAGCACAAGGGTCCGGGGCAGCCGCTCGTCCGCGTCCCGGGCCAGAAACGTAGCCTGTCCGCCGTCATAGGTCATGGTCAGTTCCCGGTAAAATGTGGTCACGAAGACCCGGGCCCCGATGCGATCCCCGGCCGCAAGCGCCTCCACCCCGAGCAGCCGGGCGGGCAGAAACAGCTCCACGGCCACATGGGGCAGGGGCTTGTCCAGGGTCTGCAAAAGCCCACCCGATTCGATGCGCGTATAGCCCCCGTCCGGTCCGACCTCATACAGCCTGGGCTCCAGTTCGAAACGGCCCTCGTAGCGGGAATGGGGCCGGGGCAATAGATGCGCCGCGAAATGCCGCGTCTTCCCGCCCACCTCCAGGATCACGTGGATCTGATACGTCTCGGACAGGGGAAATTCACCCTGGTAGTCCAAAAGAAACAGGTCCGCATAGTTCCCGGCCAGATTGAAAAAGGACAACCCCTCCGGGCTCCAGGCCGCATGCACGTCGCCAAAGGGCACGTACGGCTTTTTCGTGACGAACCCCACAAGCCGGGTGGCCGCCTTGTCCGGCCAGTCCAGAAGCGAGTTGTCGCCGCAGTCCGCTGGTTTCGCCAGCCGCCGCAGGCGCACTGCCGCCGCCCTGTCCGGAACCGGCTCGAAGCGGGCGGCGGCGTGGATGGCCTCGGCCCGGGCGTTGACCGCCGCCATGGCCTCGACCAGGCCCTCGTATGGCCGGTTGTCGATGTCCACCAGCCCCATGTTGAAATCCTCGCCATCCCCCCGGCCGCCCGTGGGCTCGTCGTAATACTGGAACCAATGCGCCCCCGCGACATTGGGGAAGGCCGCGAAATGGGCCTGGGCCGCCGCCGCGCCCCGGGCGCGCTGCGCCTGGGTCTTCACGTGCATGAGGTGGCCGTTATTCACGTTGCCGCTGCGGTTTTCTTCCGCCGCGAAGAAAAACTCCGTGATCACCACCGGCGCATCGATCAGTTTCGCCAGCCCCTCGAAATAGTACGGGGCCACCCAGCCGTCGGCCTCGTCCACATTGTAATTGGTGGAAAGCACGTCCACCTTGCCCCGGGCCGCCAGCACCGCGTCCTGGTTGTAATACAGCGGCAGCCGGTCGCCCACGACCAACGCCCCGGGTTGAACCTTGCGCAGCGCCGCCTGCACCAACTCGTAATAGCGCCCGGCGCACAGCCGCGTAAACGCCGAAACCACCTTGATACCGTGCCCGCCCGGCCGAAGCTTCAACTTCGCCCCGCCGCGCCTTAAATCCTCGAAACTCCCGATCCCCTCGCCGGGAACGAAGTCCGCCGTCAGCCAGTCCCATCGGCCCTGGTAATGGTCATGCAAGAGCCCCCACAACACCCTTTTCGTATAGAGGGCCCATTCATTGGACAGGTACCACGAAAAAAGCGGCGCGTTCCACCAGCCCACCTCGTTGTCCGTAAAATATCCCATGACGTCGGGATTGCCCTGATACTTCTGCGTGACCCGCTTCGCCGTCTCCACGGTCACGGCCAACGCCTCCGGCGCGAACGGATCGAACCAGTGCAGGCGCGCGTTTCTCCCCAGATCGATCTCGGGAATGATCGGCAGGCGTATGTCCGTCGTGGCGTCAGACCAGCCGCCCCGGGTGTTAAAGCCCCACCCGGCCAACCGCGTCCCCACGTCCGCCGCCCACGCCTCCTGGCTTCCGTAATAATCCTTCCAATAATAGCCATGCCCCTTGGGGTGCTCCTGGCCGCCGTTGACCGTGTTCACGCCCAGGCTATAAAAACGCCCGCCGCCCGGCTCAAAAAGCCAGGCCCGGCCGTCCGTAAACCCCGCGCCCCACTGCCCGGCCGCCGCCTGGGCCGCCGCCAGCACGAATACGCATACGAAAAACACCCGTTTCATCATCACCCCATGTCCCGGGGAGGAGGCTACGCCCCCTCCCCGAACCCA
>NZ_JAZHDB010000216.1:0-10975 GCF_036584575.1 Desulfolutivibrio sp. | reverse complement strand
CGGTTGGTTTGGGGGCCGCGCCGCTCCAGGCTGCGGCCGTAGCGGCTCATGCCGAGCCATCCGCCTGGCCGCCCGGACCTCGGCCAGTCCGGCCTTGGCCTTTTCCCGGCCCACTGCTTCCAGCAGGGCCGCATGGCACAGGCGCATGATGCGGCGCGGGTAGCCCCCGGAGGCGCGATGGATGGCGAAAAGCGCCGCCCGGGTAAAAAGCGCCGGGTCGCGATCCTTCCAGGATTCTCCGGCGGCCAGGCGCAGCCGGGTGCGGATGAGACGCTTGGTCTCGGCAAAGGACAGGGGCTTGAGTTGCACGCGGGTGTTGATCCGGTCGGCCAGATTTTTGCGCGACCGCAGGGCGCCCGCAAACTCGTTTTGGGCAAAGACCACGATCTGCACCAGCTTGTGGGTGTTGACCTCGAAGTTGAGCAGTTCGCGCAGGATCTCCAGGCAGGGCCCGGTGATCTTCTGGCCCTCGTCCACGCACAGAACCACGGTGGTCTCGCCGCTTGCGGCCGCAGCCAGCAAAAACTCCTGGATGGCCTCGCGGATGCGCGCCGCCGAGTCCTCGCCGTCCACCAGGATGCCGAAGGACACGGCCACGGCGGCCAGGAAGTCCCGGGGATCCTCGAAGCACGGATCGAGCAGCAGATGCGCCGAGATGGCCGGATCGTAATTCAGGGTGCGCAAAAGCCTGCGGCATACCGTGGATTTTCCCGTGCCCACCTCGCCCATGACCACGCACAGTCCCCGTTTCAGGCGCACGGCGATCTCCAGGCGGCGCAGGCATTCGGCGTGGCGGGGGGAGTTGTGGAAAAAATCCGGATCAGGGGAATTGCCGAAGGGCTCCCGATCAAGGCCCAATATCTCATGGTAGCTCATGTCGCGTTCTCCTTTGCGCTCAGGCTAAAATCCAGGCCGGGATTCGAGATCAACCCCATCCGAAGGCATGACCACGGCGTTGGCGTCCATCTGCGTCACCCGGGGCCCTTGGGCCGTGGCCAGGGGCTTGGGGGAAAGCACGGTGGGGGTGATGAAAATCAGCACTTCCTGCTTGGTGACGCTGTCGCCCTTGGACTTGAACAGATAGCCAAGCCCCGGGATGTCTTTGAGGTAGGGGATGCCCGAGGCCGTATCCGCCACCGTGTCCTTGGTCAGGCCGGAGATGACGATGGTGTCGCCGTCGCCCACGATGAGCGTGGTCCGGGTTTCCTTGGTGATAAGCGGCGGATTGCCCTGGACCCAGTTGTTCTGGTTGTTGTCCACCTCGTCGTTGGTGACCAGGATGTCCATGCGCAGGCGGTTGCCGTCGATGATGTGCGGGATCATGCCCAGAAGCAGCACGGCGTTGCGGAACTGCACGTTGGTGCCGTACTGGGAGGAGGACACGTAGGGGATCTCCCGACCGTTCCAGGTGTAGGCCACCCGGTTCTCCAGGGTGGTGATGGAGGGGTTGGACAGGATGTTCACCGTGCCCTTCTCGGCCAGGGCCGTGAGCTGGGCCTCCAGGTTGTTGCCGTTGATGTTGCCGAACAGGAAGTTTAAGCCCATGCCGTCGCCGCCCAGGCCCGTGGCCGCCGTGGTGGCCGCCGAGGTCAGGGAACCGGACGTGGGGAAGTTGATGCCGAAGCCCTGGCCGCTGGGGCTGGTGCCGTAATAGGGGGTGAGCGTGCCGTCGGAATAGTATCCGGCCGGGGTCATGGTGAACGGCGTGTTGCCCGATCCGGACTGGAGCTTGCCGCCCCATTGCACGCCCAGTTCCCGGGCCACGTCCTTGGTGGTCTCGATGATGATGGCCTTGACCACCACCTGGGGCCGGGGTTCGTCCACCTGGGCGATGAGCTTGAGCAGGCGGTCCATGTCCTCCCGGCTGGCCTGGATGATGAGTGAATTGGTGTGGTAGTCCGGGGTGACGTAGCCGCGCACCTTGCCGGGGCGGCCGATCTTTTTCTCGTCGTCTTCCTTGGTGTCGTCGTCGTCCGCGTTGGATTTTCCGGCCCCGGAGATGACCACCCCGCCCGAACCCGAGCCCGAGCCCGTGGTGGAACGCTGGATGCTTTCCAGCTTGGGACGCTCCTTGATCTTGCGGGTGGGGTCGAGAAAGACCCGGACCGTCTCCAGGGCGTCGCCCAGGTCGGCGTAGTTGATCTCCACCTTGCAGGTCAAAAGCGGATCGCCGAGCTTGAGCTTCTCCTTCTGGACCAGGATCTTTTCCTGCACTTCCTTCATCTTCTGGTCGTTTTCCAGATCCTCCAGGGTCACCACCCGGATGATGTCGCCCTCCCAGGTGTAGCTTAGCCCGTTGGCGTGCAGGATGCTCTCGAAGGCCTCGTTCCAGGGGGCGTCGGCAATGTTGATGTTGACCAGGACGGAACGTGTCTTGTCGTCAAGGGATTTGGGGTCCTGGGGGGGCCTGGGAGCCCCACCCTCGGGGCCGCCCTGTCCGGGTGCGCCCGGAGGAAGAAGGGGCTGAACCTTGGCCTCAACGGGCTTAAGCGTCGAAGAAACCACGATGTTCTGGTTGGCGGCCCGGGCCAGGGCCCGCAGCACGGCCACCAGATCGGTGTTGTACATCTTCAGGCTGACCCGGGTGGTGGGCAGGCGCTTTTCCTTGCCGATCTCCATGACCACGGTCTTGGCGTTGAGCGCCGTCTCGGACACCCGGGTCTTCTGGGCGGACTCGATGGGTTTGGCCTCCACCGCCAGGTTCTTGGGACCGGCCGTGGGCGAATAGCCTTGGGAGGCCTCCGCCTTGTCGTGCCAATGATCGAAAAAGGGATCCTTTTCGGGCGGCTTGGAACAACCCGCCGCCAGAAAGGCCCCGGCCAGAAGGCAGGCGGCGATCATCGCCGCGAACCGGCCCAAGGTGGCGTCGTGGCCCGTCATCACTCCCATCGTCGTCTCCCGGTTCGCGCCCCATGGGCCGCGAGTTTTGCTCACTGGGTGAAAAAGCTCGGATCCTGGTACGGCAGCTGCACGAATTTCCCGTTGTCGATACCGCGCAGGGTCACCTGCGGCGGGGTGATCTGCTCGACCAGAAAGCCCCCGGTCTCCAGTTCGTCGCCCTCGCGGTATTCGTAGCCGTCGATGATCGCCAGGCGCAGCGCGCCCACTTCCACATATCCGGAGTACACGGGCATGGACACGTCCCGCACGGTTTCGCTTTTGATGTCCAGGGACTTTTCGTAAAAAACCTTTGTGTTCCATGGCCGCAGGGCCATGTCCGCCACATGGGCCTCCATGATGCTGGCCCCGGCGGTTTTGACCGCCTTGGCCTGGGCCTCGGCATTGGTCCTGGCCTGGGTCACGACCTTGTCCGGGCCCTTCGTCAGGCCGCCGCGCCCCCCGCCGGTCAGGGTGAACATGGCCCCCCCGACGATCACCGCCGCGCCCATGATCCCGAGCAGCATCTTCTCCCGTTTGGTCATCGCCACATCCTCGCCTGCTTCGTGCTCATGGCGTTACTCCAGGGCCAGCCAGGCCACGACCTGATAGTCGAAGCCCTCGGAAACACGCTGGATGCGTATGTTCTCGATGGTTTCCAGGGACGGCAGCCGCCCCGCCTCCACCAAAAAATTCCTGAATTTCTCGGGTTCGCCGCGCAGCGTCACCCGCACGGACAGGCTTTTGGCCCCCCTGGCCAGGGAATCGGGATCGGGGGTGATGGAGACGGCCTCGATGCCCGATGTGGCCGCGCAGGTTTCGAACAGGGCCGACACGCCCGAAACGCGGGACAGGGGCAGGGGCACGGTCTTGGCCGGGGGCAGGTTTTCGGTCATTCCCTGGTCCACAAGCTTCTTGAATTCCATATAGAAGCCCACCAGGGCCTGCTGCTCCTCAAGCCGAGCCTTTTCCCGGGCGATCTCCCCGTCCAGGCGGGCCGAGGCGCGCAACACCGGATAGACGAACACGGACCCGAAAACGATCAGGCTCACGAACAACACGACCATGCCCATGATGGATCTAGTCGGGAGTTTGGTAGTGGCGATGCCCAGCGGGTTCATATCCGGCCTTCCTCTTTCATTGCCCGGCCAACGCCAGGGAAACCACGAAATGCAGGGCCTGGACGCCGCCGATGGTTTCCACGTCGCGTTTGCTCACCGTCGAATCCCCGAGAAGCGGAGAGTTTTGCAGGTTCACCAGATATCCGGCCAATACGGACTCGAAAAGCTGGCTGTCGCCTTCCACCACGCCGTCGATGATGATTTTTTTGATGTACTTGACCGCAGGCTTGGCCGCCTGGGCGGCCTTTCCGGCAGCCGCCGGAGGCGGTGCGGTCTGGCGGGCCGGGGGCCCCATGTCCACGGTCAGGCTCAAAAGCTTGACCTCCGGCGGGGTCAGGGCGGTCAGTTCGCCAATGGCCCCGAGGCCCAGATTTTTCGCGGCGAAGGCCCGGATGGCCTCCTGGGTTTTCGTGGCCTCCACGGCGGCCTTGTTCAAAACGGCCGTGTCCACCATGACCCCCTGGCCCTCGATCTGTTTGGAGATCCGCGCCAGCTCCTCGGCCCGGGCCCGGTTGCGGCCCGTCTCAAACACCGAAAAACCGGCCATCAAAACCAGGATCAGGCAGAACACGGCCAGGGTGGCCTGGTTCACCAGGGTCACCCGCCGGGCCTCGCGGCGTTCCTTGTAGGTGACGAAAAGATTGGGGGTCATGCGCGGCCGGGACAGGGCCACGCCCAGGGCCTGCTGGAACGCGCACCGTCCGGACAGGCTCATGGCCTTCGGGTCGGGGGACTCGCCTGAATGTTTGACCCCGGCTGCGCCCAGGGGATCGAAGGGTTCGCAGGGGATGCCCAGATGCCCTTCCAGGTATTCCAGAAAGGGCGGGGCGGCCGCCAGGGGGCCGGACACGTACAGCGCGCCCACGGGATCGTTGCCCAGGGTCTCGCGGTAATGCTTGAGCGTCATCTCCACCTGGCGGGCCAGCCGCGACAGGGCGGGATCGGCCAGGTCCATGACCTCCTCGGCGGACAATCCGTGCCCGGGCCGGCCCGGCGCAACACCCGGGTTTCCCTCCACCAGGGTCAGGAGCACGTCCCGGGCGTCTTCCTCGTCCATCCCGTCGACGGAACCGGCGACAGGCGGCTCTGCGTCGGCCTGGTCCGCATCCGCCGGGGCCGCAAGGGGCGGCGACAGCGGTTGGGCGCCTGCCGTGGCCCCGGACAGGTCGAGGGTCAAAAGCCTCGGTTCCCCGGTGTCCGGCAGGCCTGCGCCATCGCCATCGAGGTCAAGCACCATCTCGCCGGAACCCTCAAAGCCCCGGGGCGTCTCCACCGGCGGCGGGCCCTTCGGGGTCTCGAACACCGGACTGGGCGCAGGGGCCGCCGTCTCGGCAAGTCCTTCCAGGACAGCCCCGGCCAGGGCGGTCATGGCCGCCTTGATGCCCCGGGTGAACACCAGATTCCCGTCCCGGTAAATCTCCAGCCGCGACCAGTTGTCCCCCACATGCAGCGTGGCCGCGCCGCCGGGAGGCGGCGGCAGGCAGCCGGACCGGAACACGTTCTGGTCCGCAAAGGCCGTAAGCGTCATGCCCGTCAGGGTGTACCCGGCCCGCTCAAACGCCAGCTTGCGCCTGGCCACGACGTCGCGGGGGATGGTGTGGGCGAAGACGGCGGTTTTGACCGCCCCCTTCTCCACCATCTCGCCCCGGTCCTCGTAATCGAAGATCACGTTTTTTTCGTCGAAGGACAGTTCCTTGCGGGCCGTCCAGAACACGGCGTTGTCCCGCTGGGATGACGGCACCTTGGGCACGCCCACAAGCCGCAGATCGGCCTGGGACGACGACAGGGCGCACCAGATTTCGGGATGGGGGATGCGCAGGCAGGCCCGGGAGACCACGGCGCCCAGGATGCGCGAAAATTCATCGGAATCGAAGGACAGGGAGGGCGCCAGCTCCGCCCGCTCCAGGGCCAGCACCTCGAACTCGCCGTCCCGGCCACGGATGGCGGCCACGGCCACGCCCCGGCGGCTCACATCCACGCCGACCACGGCCCGAGAGCGCCAAAACGGCAAAAAGCCCCCCGAACCGACGCGCGGCGTGTCCGCCGCCACAGCCCGGGACTTGGCTTCGTCCCGGCCTGCGGCGGCTGTGACCCCTGCGCCGCGAATCATGCGCAGAAGCTTCTCGCTGGAGGTGGGAGTCTGTCCTTTCCGCACGCTGCACCCCGTCTCGACTCCGTGTCCCATCGTCCAGGACCCAGGTCCGTTCGCCGTTTGCCCATTTCGCTTTTTGCGAGAAATGCGAAAAAATCGTAAACTAAGTTCCGGGTTCCCCGGATTCGCCGTCCCTGTCGGCTCTGGCGCCGAGGGTGAGGAGATGTCTGAACGTATGATTCAGGATGGCGGACGGACCGTCCGCGCCTGATCCCCCTGCCTCGCCGACAGGACTTTTTCAAAAGCCGTGCCATGCGCACGCTTCGCTTCCATATCAAAAAAAGCATAGCATATCAGGTTGTTGCAATTTTCTGGCAGCCTTGAGAATGAACGCGCGGCCGCCAGGAACAGGTGTTTGAGGTTTTCCCGTTTCACTTTATTGAAAACACATACCAGCCGGGGCGCACTCGGGCGGCGTCTTCCATGTCGCCCCGTCTTTCTGGTAGCCTCGCGGAAACGAAAGCGGACCGCCCGAAACGCGCCCGCCAACACTGCCACCTCCGGAGGCCCGGCATGGCCCAGATCGACGCCTTTTTCAAAATGATGCACGAGATGGGGGCATCGGATCTGCACCTGTCCAGCGGCTCGCAACCCATCATCCGCCTCAACGGGGTGCTCGAACGGGTGAAATACCCCGCTTTTGACCCCGACAGCCTGCGCAAGCTTCTCTACGAGATCACCCCGGAGCGCAAAATCAAGCTGTTCGAGGAGACCGGGGACATCGATTTCGCCCACGAGGCCCCGGGGCTGGCCCGCTACCGGGTCAACTATTTCTTGCAGCAACGCGGCATGGCCGCCGCCTTCCGGGAGATTCCCAGCCGCGTGGCCAGCCTTGACGACCTGGGGCTTCCGCCGCTGCTCAAGGATCTGGCCATGCTGCAAAAGGGGCTGGTCCTGGTCACGGGCCCCACGGGTTCGGGCAAGTCCACCACGCTGGCGGCCATGCTCGGCCACGCCAACGTCAACCGCCGGGACCACATCCTGACCATCGAAGACCCCATCGAATTCGTGCATGAATCCGCCGGATGCCTCATCAACCAGCGCGAGATCGGCCGCGACAGCGCAAGCTTCCAAAAGGCCCTGCGCGGCGCCCTGAGGGAAGACCCGGACATCATCCTGGTGGGGGAAATGCGCGACCTGGAGACCATCGAACTGGCCCTGGAGGCCGCCGAGACCGGCCATCTGGTGCTGTCCACCCTGCACACCATGTCCGCCCCAAAGACCGTGGACCGTATCATCGACGCCTTCCCGGGCGAGCGCCAGGCCCAGATCCGGGCCGCCCTGTCCGAGTCGCTTAGGGCCGTGGTGTCCCAGACGCTGGTGCGCCGCGCCGACCGGCCCGGCCGGATCGCCGCCCTGGAGCTGCTCATCGCCACCCCGGCGATCAGGAACCTCATCCGGGAAAGCAAGATCCACCAGATTCCAGGCGCCATGGAGACGGGCAAGAAATTCGGGATGCGCACCATGGAGGACTCCCTCATCGAACTGGTGAAAAACGGCCTGATCGACCCGCGCGAGGCGGCCGCCAAGGCCTTAAATCCCGAACGCCTGCGCCCGTTTCTGCCGCCAGACGCCCTGCCGGACCCGGAGGCCGGGAAATGACCGGCCGTCCGGGCGCGCCCGGTTCGCCAGGCAACCAGCAGGCACGCATCTCAAGTACCTACTCGCCGGAACGGTTTGACGGCATTCGTGTGAATGGTTGGCGTACGACTTAGACCTGCGGATTTCGAGAACACGACACCAGGACGCGGCGTTCCGCCGACCATGGCGCAACGACCGCCCGCCACCGAGGCAGACCATGATGGATATGCGTTTTCTGGAAGACCTTCTGGGCGTAGCCCTGCGCCAGGCCCCCGGGGCCTCGGACATCCTGCTGTCGCCGGGAAGCCCGGTCATGGCCTCGGTGGCGGGCGCGCTGACCCCCGTGGCAGGCACCCTCCCGGCCGTGCTGACCGAGGCCGACACGGCGGCCATGGCCCGGGCGCTTCTGGAGCAAAAACCCCACGCCAAGGCCGACCACGCCGCCACCGGTTCGGCCGACCTGGCCCTGGCCCTGCCGTCGGGGACGCGCCTGCGGGCCAACGTCTTTTTGCGCCTGGGAGCCACGGCCATGGTGTTTCGCCGCCTCCCGGACACCATTCCCACGGCCGCCGCGCTGGGGCTGCCGCCGCTTTTGACCGAGGCGGCCGCGGCCCGGGACGGGCTGGTGGCCGTGGTCGGGTCCACGGGGTCCGGGAAATCCACCACCCTGGCGGCGCTTATCGACGTGGTGAACCAGACCCGGGCGGTGCATGTGGTCACCCTGGAAGACCCGGTGGAATACCTGCATCCGCCCAAGCAGGCGCTCGTCTCCCAGCGGGAGCTGGGGCCGGATTTCCAGGACTTCGCCAGCGGCCTGCGGGCGGCCATGCGCCAGGCCCCCCGGGTGATCCTGGTGGGCGAGATCCGCGACCGGGAAACGGCCGAGGCCGCGCTGCGGGCCGCCGAAACCGGCCATCTGGTCTTTTGCACGGTGCACGCCACGGACTGCGGCGGGACGGTCTCCCGGCTGGCCGGACTGTTCGAGCCCTCGGAGGAACGCTCGGCCCGGGCCGCCCTGGCGGGCTGCCTGCGCCTGGCCGTGGCCCAGCGGCTGGTCCCCGCCCTGGACGGGTCGCGCACGGCGATCTTCGAGGTCATGGCCCCCACCCTGCGGGTGCGGGAGATGATCGTGCATGGCGAGACCGACGAGGCCACGTTTTCCGAGGTCGTGGCCCAGGGCAAGGCCCACGGCATGCTGAGTTTCGCCAGTTCCCTGGGACGGCTGCTCCTGGCCGGGCGCATCAGCGAGGAGACCGTGTCCCTTCATGCCTCCGACCGGGCCACGGCGGTCAAAATCATCGACGCCGTGCGCCTTGCGGCCGGGAAAAAGGATGGGGATGCGACGCCCCGGCTGGAGCTTGATCGCCGCTGAGGCCGCATATTTCACCGTCTTTTGCCTGAAAGGAACGCGCCCAAGGAACCCCATGCACATCTACGCCGACGCCGACGCCCTGCCCACGGCCATCAAGGAGATCCTGTTCCGAGCGGCCATGCGCCTGCGCCTCGGGTTGACCCTGGTGGCCAACAAGACCCTGTACACCCCGCCGTCGGAATACATCGCCGCCATCCGGGTGGGCCAGGGCTTCGACGTGGTGGATGCGGCCATCGTGGAGCGCGTGGCGCAAGGCGATCTGGTGATCACGGCGGACATCCCCCTGGCCGCCCTGGTCATCGAAAAGGGCGCCCATGCAATCAATCCCCGGGGGGAGCTGTATACCAAGGACAATATCCAGGGCCGCCTGACCATGCGCAACCTGCTCTACGAATTGCGCGGCGCGGGCGTTATGACCGGCGGGCCGCCGCCGCTCGGGAACAAAGACAAGGAGGCCTTCGCCAACCAGCTCGATATCTTTCTGACCCGGCATGCCGGGGGGTGAGCGGGAGAAATGGCGGTGGGGAAGGCCTCCGGCGGCCAAAGGGGACACGTCCCCTTTGGAAACCCCAAGCGGGAAAGGTGGGACGTTTTCGGCGTTCCGGTAAGGAGCCGGGGCGATCAGGCCGGGCGACGGGGCGCCCCACCATGGAAATGCCTCTGTCTTTTCCATCAAAAATCCGCGCCTCTGTCTTCTTGCGGACTCCAGCGCACGGGCGAATCCCCAGGCCGGGCGACGGGTTTGCGCGAAGTCGCGCCCGGCAGCCTCGAGCGCAGCGACGCATAGGCTGCCGAAGCGCTTCGCCGCAAACCCCGAACCCGGCCCCCCTCCCCCGCACATGCACATGCACGACAAACGGCAATCCCTTCCCCAGGCCTCCGCTTTTCCCGCCCCGCTCCCTTTGCAAGCCCGCCGCAGGCGTGATAGCAACCCAAAGCGCCAACTCCGCTTTCCGGAGGGACGCGCCCGACACCCTCACCCGGCGCCGCCATGGAAAAAATCGCTGCCCTGCTTGTGCATCCGGACCCCACGGCCCGGTCCACCCTCCGGGAATACCTGGGCGGCGTGGATTTCATCCGGGTGGTGGGCGAGGCGGTCAGCGCCTTCGAGGCCGGGGAACTGCTGCGGGCCATCCCCTACGGCATCGTCTTTTTAAGCGTGGACCTGCCCGGCGGCATCTCCGGCCTGGACCTGGCCCGTACCCTGGCCAGCCGCAAACAGCGCCCCGGGCTGGTATTCCTGGCCGCCGACGAATCCCACGCCTTCGCCGCCTTCGAGCTGGGGGCCGCCGACTACCTCCTGTGGCCCGCCACGGCGGAACGCTTCGAACGCACCATCGAGCGCCTAAGCCGCGTCAAACCCGCCTTCCAGGAGATTTCCGCCCCGTCGGCCTGGCAAAAGGCCGACGAGCCGCCAGGCGACGAAGGCGGCGACGACGAGGAGACCGTGCGCCTGCCCCTGGAGGAAGAGGAGGAGGACCGCTTCATCTCCGCCCTCAAACAGGCCTGGGACTTAAGCCAGTTCAAGCGGCCGCGCGACATCGAAAAGCTCCCGGTCACCCTGGACGGCCGGACCATCCTCATCCCCTACACCCAGATCATCTTCGTGGAGGCCTACGAGGACTATTCCTTCGTGCACACGGCCACCCAGAAATTTCTCACCTCCTACCGCCTGAAACTGCTGGAGGACCGCTTAAAGCCCCACCGGTTCTTCCGGGTGCACCGCAAATACCTGGTGAACCTGGATCTGGTCACGGAGATCGCCTCGCTGCCCGGCGGCAACTTCATGCTGCGCACAGCGGGCAAAACCCGCATCGAACTGCCCATTGGCCGCCGCCGCATCGGCGAGCTCAAACAGGTGCTCGGGCTTTA
>NZ_JAZHDB010000215.1:0-42210 GCF_036584575.1 Desulfolutivibrio sp. | reverse complement strand
ATGAGGAGGAGCTATGTCTACCAAAGTCAAATCCTGGGAAGTTTCCGATGAGTTCGCCCGGCGTCCCGGCCCCGGCGGCCGAACCTCCGGCCTCGTTTCACGGCATCGCCTGGGGAACCCCTCTGGCCGACATCAAGGGCATGACCGTGGTCGAAACAAACGGCCCGGCCGCCTATGCCAAGGTCACGGGCCTTGCGCCCCGCATCGCCGAGGTGGCGGTGACCGAGGTCGTCTACGCCTTTTGCAACGATCTTTTTGCCGGGGCCATGGCCACCTTTCAGGGCAAGGACCGCCTGGAGGCCATCCGGGCCGTGGTGGCCAAACGCTACGGCCAGCCCGTGACCCCCGGAGAAACAGCGGAGAACGTGGGCTGGCCTCTGGGGGATGTGATGATCATGCTGGAATATGACGCCCCCATCGGCGTCGGGGTGCTCAGCTATCTCCATGCCCCGACCTTTCTCCCCTGCAAGGGCGTGGGGGAGCAGACCCCCCCGGCGGCCATTCCCCAGACGGCGGCCCCCGGGACGCCGCCCATGGCGCCATGAAACACCGCCTGTATCTCGTCCTCCCCGTCCTGCTTGCGGCCTGCGTCCTGGCCCGGCCCATCCCCGGCCAGGGGGCGGCCGAACCCAGGGCCATGCCCTTCAACGACACGTCGATTTTTAATTATTTCAAGAATGTCGAGGAAAAAGAGGGGAGTCTCGACCGGGTCATGAGCCAGGAGGAGTTCGTCAGCCGCCGCTGCGCCCTGTATGCCACGGTCATGGGCGAGGCGGGCTACGACTTCGAGGCCACGGTCAAGGCGGCGGCCGTGCCCTCGGTCAGGATCGGGGACATCTCGCGCAATCCCCGGTTCAAGTTCCTGGCCGGGGTGTTTCAGATTCATCCAAAGGAGTTTCTGGCCCGAAAGATCATTTCGGAAGAGACGTATCAGGCGGTCATGGCGGTTTTCGAGGGAAAATGACCCCTGGTCCCGGTCTGCCCAGGGCGGGCGCGGGTGCGCGTGTCAGGCGGGGTTTCGCGGCGTCAATTGCGCTCGGGGTGGCCGCTGGCCAGTCGGCATTCCCGTCCCGTCCCCACCAGGCAGGCCCGCAGGCAAAAGATGCCGTGCGGGGACAGCCGGTCTTCGGTTCCGGCCAACAGTTCGCAGACCGCCCGGTTGACGGCCTCGGCGAAATCCCATCCCAGCCGCACATAGCTCGCGGCCTTGCGTTCCACGATTTCCTTGAAAAGGGCCATGTCCATGGCGCGCTCCTTTGTGACTGCGGCGGCCTGTCCGGTCGGCCGGGCTTTTTTTGCCGAGGCTGCGGGCGCCGTGGGGCGGGCGTGGCAGGGCGCTTGGCAAACAACCCGATGCAAGGGAAATGCCGGGAAAATAACGCCGCCGAGGGCGAAGGGCGCGGACGTGGCGGGCGCGATCAGTCCGCGCCGTGTCCGGCCAGGAGCCGTTTTTTCTGGGCGTCCTGGATTTTGTAGAACAGATCGTCCATTTCGGCAGGCTTCATGAGATAGTCGAAGGCCCCCTGTTCCATGCCTCGGATGGCCGCGTCCACATTGGCATGGCCCGTGAGCATGATCACCTCCACGCTGGCGTGGCTCTTCTTGATTCGGGTCAACGTCTCGATGCCGTCCATCCCGGGCATCTTGACGTCCAAAATCACCACGTCCACGGGATGTTCGTCCAAAATCGCCAGGGCCTTTTCCCCCCGGTCGGCGGTATACACCGTGAGTCCCCGGCGGGTCAGCCGCTTGGCCAGCGTCTCCACGTAGGCGTCCTCGTCGTCCACCAAAAGCACCCTACACTCGCTCACAAAAAAACCTCCAGCCTTCATCTTTGCCGACACCACCACGCTCCATATCCGCGCGGGTCCGGAAAGGCAACCGGTTCCACCTGTCCACGACTTCCGCCTTGCCCCGGATGCGGGTATGATGCATCCGTCGTCAGAACCACCCACAAGGACACCATCATGCAGCATGCCGATATTTTGGCCCTGTGCGGCGTCGCCCGGCTGGCCGGCCAGGAGATCCTGCGCGTGGCCGAAACCGCGTTCGCCGTGGACGTCAAAGCCGACGACTCCCCCGTCACCCAGGCCGACCGGGCCTCGGACGCCATCATCCGCCAAGCCTTGACCGTGCTGTATCCCGACATCCCCATCCTGTCCGAGGAATCGGGCCAAAGCGACTATGCCGTTCGCAAGAACTGGAAACGGTTCTGGCTGGTGGACCCCCTGGACGGCACCAAGGAGTTCATCAAGCGTAACGGCGAATTTACCGTCAACATCGCGCTTTTGGAAAAAAATCGTCCGGTTTTCGGCGTCATCCAGGTTCCGACCCAGGACGCCATCTATTATGGCGGGCCGATGCACGGCGCGTTTCGCATCTCCGGCACGGACGCCCCCGTCCCCATCGCCGTGCGCCGACCGGCCCCGGGCGAGCCCGTGCTCGTGGGGGCCAGCCGCTCCCATCCCGACGCACACCTCGACGCCTACCTGGCCGCGCTGCCGCCCCACGAACTGGTCACGGCGGGCAGCGCCTACAAGTTTTGCCTGCTGGCCCAGGGAACCATCCACCTCTATCCACGGTTCAACCCGACCATGGAATGGGATACGGCCGCCGGGCAGGCCATCGTGGAAGGGGCGGGAGGCCGGTTCACCGCACCGGACGGGTCGCCGTTTCCCTACAACAAGCCCTGTCTGAAAAACGGTCCCTTCGTGGCCACGGCCCTCTGAGGGAACTCCCCGGCCGGAGCGGTCACCCGCTTACTTGCACAGCCACAGGGCCGCGCCTTCGAGCTTGCGCAGGAGCTTGAGGCTGGTCGTGCCCACGATGTGCTCCATGAAGGCCTGGGGCTTGTCGCCCGTGCGGCCGATGGCCACGGCGGCATAGTTTTCCGTGCGGGCCAGTTTGAGGATGGCCTGGGCGGGGTCGTCGGAGACGATGGCCTTTTTGCGGACCCGGGCGGCATCGATGCCGTTTTCCGTCAGGATGTGCCGGGCCTTCTCGAACAGGGGGGCGGGATCGGGAGCGCCGTTGGCGCGAATGTTGAGCAGGGTGATGTCGTGGGCGGGCTCCCCGGACAGGATGAATCCGACATGGTCGGCCACGCGCAGGCATTGGGGCGAATCGTCCAGGCAGACCAGGACGTCCTTGCGGTTTGGGTCCGGGTTGCGGCAGACCCAGATGGGAAAGCCCACGGATTCCCACAGGATCTTGTGGGAGACGCTGTCGGTGAACATCTCGTCGAACCAGGACAGGCCGCGCCGCCCAAGGACCGCGGCGTCATACAGCCCGGCCTCGCACTCCTTGATGATGTCCTTGACGATCCCCTGATCGCCCCGGCAGGTCTTGGTGAAAACGTTGTTTTTGGGAAATCCCATGTCCAAAAGCCAGCTCTTGGCCTTTTCCATGGCCGGCAGGGCGTCTCCCGGCTGGCAGCGCGGGGACTCCTGAGCCGGGGCCGGGTGGCACGGGGCGTGGGCGGCGGTTTTGGGGCTGACGTAGAACAGGGTCAGCTTGACGGCGTCGCGCCGGGAAAAAAAACCGTACACGTAGCGCAGGCTCAAAGACGAGGTGAAATCGTCGCCGATGGCGACCAGAAGGTGTTTCTCCATGTCTTTCCTCAAGGGTGTCGTTTTTCCCCGTGGGCCCAGGCCACGGGACAGGTCTTGGCGTTTGGCCGTGGGAAGTGTTGCCGTCTTGCCGCAGCCGAGTCAAGGGCGGCCGGGGGCTTGCGGGAGGGGCTGGGCCTTTGCGCAGGAAAATGCGGGGCGGACATAAAGAACCGACCCCTTTCGTCCGATGAGATAGTCGGAATAACCGTCAATCCCGACAACCCCTTTCACCGGATACCACAACCATGGGAAAGATCTCGGTCATGCGGCCTCGTCCCGCCGACATCCATCCCCTCCTCGTGCTGCACGCCTCGCACCGGGTGGACAGCCTGATTTTATGCCTGAAGTGTCTGGAGCGGTTCACCGATCTTGCCCGGTTCAAGCGCATCTACGTGTTGCGCGACGCCGCCGCCGAAGAACACCGGGTGGTCCTGGCCCGCTTTGCCGCCAGAACCGGGAACGTGGATGTCCGCGAATGCCCGGAGGGTGGCCCGATCCCGGGATGCAACGCCGTCTTGAACGAGATTTTCGCCGAACATCGCCGGGATGTCGTGGTCCGGGTCGATGCCGACGTGTTCGTCACCCCTCGCTGGCTGGACCACCTGGTGGAGGGATATCGCCATCACGCCCACCTGGACGACGTGGTGCTGGTGAGCCCCCTGGTCCCGGTCAGCGCGGCGGGCCGCCGGGTTCTGGGACGGTTTCTCAGGGTGGCCTATCCGTCCGAACGGCACATGTACGCCGGGCCCCCCGTGGAGCAGGACTGGGTCTATCACCGCTGGATGTGGGAAAAGGTCGTGCGCGAAGGGCTGGCCGCAGCTTGGCTGGACGAGTCCGGCCCTCCCTACCACTATCTCGACGAGGTGACGCCGCACTGCGCCATCTACGACCGCAGGCTCATGGAGCGCGTCTATCCGCTGCCCGTGTCCCCGGTCCAAGGTCTGCCGACGACGGATGCCGATTCCGTGGTCCGGGCCATGCAAAGCGGCAATCTGCGCACGGCGGTCCTTTTGCGTAGCGTGGCGCACCACTACAGTTTTCCGGAGTGCGAGGACTATCTGCGCGGACACGTCTCCCTGGAGGCGGTGTGGCGCTATACCGAGAGCCTGCGTGTCGATCCCGCCGCCCAGGAAACGCCGCGACCGGCCATCCGACGTCCGGCCCTGCGGCTTCTGGCCGCAGGCGGGCTTCACCGGGTGATGCGGGCGTAATACCCCCGACCGCCGCGCTCCACCAAAAGGATGAGCGTGCGGTGCATGCTGTGACGCAACACCGCCCGGGGCAGATCGTCCATGCCGTTCACCCGTTCCCCGCCGATGCCGAGAAGTCGGTCCCCCGGGGCCAACCCGATCTTTCCGGCCGGGCTGGCCTTGACCACCTGGGCCAGGATCAACCCCTTGCCGCCGCCGTCGCGCACGGTGATGCCCCAACGCGCAGCCGCCAGGGCCTCGGCCGTCTCCCGCTGGAAGGGGGCCGCCCGGACCCCCACGGTGCGGCGGGCGCCGTCGTGCAGGATCTCCAGCACTACCTCCTCCCCCGCCGTGACGGTACGCAAAAGCCCCTGAAAATGTTCGGCATCCTCAACCTTGGCCCCGGACGCCGACAGCACCACGTCGCCGGGGACGATCCCGGCGGCCTGGGCCGTTCCCCCGGGGGCCACCTCGGTGACCAGAAGCCCGGACGGCTCGGGCAGGCCGAAGTAACGCGCCGTCCGTTCGTCCACGCCCTGGCCGAAAAGCCCCAGCCATACGGGCGACACCTTGCCGGTATCCATGAGCTCGGCCACCACCCGCCGGGCCTTGTCCACCGGGATGGCGAAGCCGATGCCCTCGGCCCCGGCCCGGATGGCCATGTTGATGCCGATGACCCGGCCTTCGATGTTCACCAGGGGGCCGCCGCTGTTGCCGGGATTGATGGCCGCGTCGGTCTGGATGAGGTCGGCGTAGGCCGCGCCGTCCTCGGCCCGGAGCGCCCGGCCCACGGCGGAGATGACGCCCGTGGTCACGGTGTGGCCGTAGCCGTAAGGGTTGCCGATGGCGATGGCCGGTTCCCCGATCAGGATGTCGCGGGAGTCGCCCATGACCGCCTGGGGCAGCTTCGTCCCGCCGCGCAGTTTGAGGACCGCCACGTCGAAATCGGCGTCGGAACCCAGCAGGTCGGCCTCGAAGGAGCGGCCGTCCTGAAGCACGGCGGTGATGGTCTCGGCCCCGGCGATGACGTGGTTGTTGGTCAGGACCAGGCCCTTGGCCCCGTCGATGATGACCCCGGAGCCCAGGCTTTGTTCCGTGTGCTTTCTCCCGGGGTTGCCCGGGAACTCGAAGCCGGGCCCTATGAAGCGGCGGAAAAAGTCGTCGGGGAAAAAGCCCCCGCCGAAGGGATCGGCCTGGCGCTGCACCACCTTGGCCGTGGTGATGCTGACCACGGCCGGGGCCACGGCCCGCACGGCCTGGACCGTGGGGGTCAGGCGGGCCGGGGAGACGGACGCCGGGGCGGCCTGGGCCATGGCCGCATGGGGAGCGGCCGTCAGGCAGGCAAGGATCATGGCCAGGAGGAAGGTCTTTTTCATGATGGCGAAAGGGCCCCGAAGGCGGGGCGGGTCGTGGCGGCGGTCGCGAAAACGCCCATGCGGCGTCCCGCGCCCGGCGCGCCGATAGGAAAGGATTCAGTGAGAGTAACCACCGCAGGGGAGGTGACAAGCCCGAAAACGGCGGGTTCCCCACGGCCGGGACAGCCTTCGGCCACGTCCCGGTTCGGGCGGCGCAGGCCGTGGGATCAGGAGATGGGGATGCGCCGCCGGATTTTTTCCGGACCTTTCTTGGGCACGGTGATCTCCAGGATGCCGTCGGCCAGGATCGCCGTCGCCGCGTCCCGGACGATGCCCGGCGGCAGGGCGAAGCGTCTGGCGAAGGGACCGTGGGAGCGTTCCAGCATGCGGTACAGGCCGGTCGCGCCGTCGCGGGGCGCGCGGCGTTCGCCGCGAATCCACAGGGAACGGCCGCGCAGCTCCACGGTCATGTCCTCGCGGGCCACGCCCGGGGCCTCGACGATGATCACGAAGGCCTCCGGGGTCTCCATCACGTCGGCCGTCGGCGACCAGAGAAAACCGGATTCGACGCCGGGATCGCAGCCCGGCGTCGCGGCCGTGCGGCGGGCGCGTTCCTCGGCCTGATCTCGCTTTGTCGCCATGTCTTCAATCCCCATCCAGGGGGTCCAATTGAGCTTGCCCATAGGTATCGCCGTTATTTTCCGGAGAGCCGGAGTGTCGCAGGTTACGCGTCGCGGGCGTCTTTGGCCGAACGCTTTCCGGCCTTCCAGGCGTCGTCCGGGACGGCCTCTTCGAGGAGCATGATCGGGATGTCCTCGCGCACGGGATAGACCATGGCGCAGGCCGGACAGGCCAATCCTTCGATGGCGTCCGGGGCGGCCAGGCAGGGGGTGAGGTCGCCCTTGCACTTGGGACAGGCCAGGATGCTGAGAAGTTCCGGGGAAAGGGCCACGCGACGCTCCTTCTGTGATTTTTTTCGTCTTATAGTCGTTTCCCGGCCGGGGGACAAGGGCGGGGGGAGGGGCGCGCAAAGTGGCGATACCATCGAAAAATTAATGATTATGCAGAGGGATAGATTATTTTTGTCGCAGGTCTGTCCTCGGGTGCATAGAGGTGTTTTCCATTGCCAGCGCCCTGAATTGATAGATGAAAATCTCGAAGGATTTGGTTTGAGTTGCGCCACTCGACAAGTCCCGTTCATCTTCCGCCCAGATTGTCTGAGTCGGGGTGGTTTTAAGGAAGGCGCCCGGGATGTATTTTTCAATTCATGGATTATATACAGAATTGTAGTCTTATTCATATATTTGCTCTATGAACGTGAAAATTCTTGCATTTTACATAAATTATTTTATATAAAAAGATTGACAAGAATTGTATAAATAATAAAATTTCGCAAAGTGTGGCTTAGGTTGTCCGACATTTCGAGAAAACTCGCAAAAAGGAGGCAACGATGAGCGCCATTACGGAGAAGATCAAACAACTTCTGGCATTTACAGTCGCTGACAATGATGAGGGACGCGAGGGTAGCAGAGGCAGGATCTTTGAGTCGGGGCATACCCGCGACTACCTCACAATCTACGGTGGGATTGATGTCGTTGAACAGGAAAGTGCTGGGGATTCGAGCCGAGGGATCATTAAATTCTCTTTCAATTGTCGGGTGAGAGAAAAATGGTATGAAATGGGAGCTGAGACGAATTCCAAGGATTATAACGCGCCCGGGGAGGTGACGGCAGAATACTTATATGCCTTTGGAAAGCTGATGGTCAGCGGCGTGAAGAGGAATGGGAGTGAAGGACGCTGCGCCAGAAGCATCATAAACAAAATCATAAATATTTGCCAATCATTCTAGAGTGGCGTTTCCTGGGGGCATGGCGGGCGTTTTGATAGAAGGGTTTCCCAGGCTCGCCATGACCCCGTTCTGAAATATATCTGTCGCGCGACAGAGTTGGCAACGGCGAAAAGCATAAGACAAGCCCCTTGATGCGGGGAAGAGGCGTGTCCCCGTTCTTCCGCTTCACAAACCCCCGGCCACGGGCTAGCATCCTTTGATGCCCGGCATCGATCTGCACACCCACACCACGGCCTCGGACGGCACGGCCACCCCGCGCGAACTCATACGCTTGGCCGCCGAGGCCGGGCTCTCCGCCATAGCCATAACCGACCACGACACCGTGGCCGGACTGCCCGAGGCCATGGCCGCCGGGCGCGAGTTCGGGGTCACGGTCGTCGGGGGGGTGGAGTTGTCGGTCTTCGACGGGCGGCGCGCCCTGCACCTGGTGGGGCTTTTCGTGCCGGAATCGCCGGGCGAACTGGGCGGTGTGCTGGCCCGGGCCCGCGAAAAGCGTCACGACCGCAACCGTCTGATCCTGGAGAAGCTCGCCGCCCTGGACATCCGCCTGGACTATGAAGAGGTGCTGGCCCTGGCCGACGGGTCCGTGGGACGCCCCCACATCGCCGCCGCGCTCCAAAATTCCGGCCGGGTCAAGACCATCAAGGAGGCCTTCGAACGCTATCTCGGGGCTGGCGGCCGGGCCTACGTGCCCAAGTCCAAGATGTTCCTGGCCAGGGCCGTGTCCCTGCTTATGGCCGAGGGCGCGCTTCCGGTCCTGGCCCATCCGTATCTGCTGCATGAGAAGGGCCGGTCCATGGAACGTCTTGCGGCCGGATACCGGGAACAGGGCGTGGCGGCCATCGAGGCCTACTACAGCGAACACAGCGAGTCCCAGACCCGGGAATATCTGGCCCTGGCCGCGAAATTGGACATGGGCGTCTCCGGCGGCTCGGATTTCCATGGCGCGGCCAAGCCCGGGGTGTCCCTGGGCCGGGGCCGGGGGCGGCTGTTCGTGCCGGAGAGCGTGCTTTCGGCGCTCGCCGCCCGGCGCGAAATCCTGTTGCGGCGGCCCTGACGCATCGGGTGCGACGCCCGCCCGTCCCCCGAAATCACCAGCCGTTCAGACGGCCGGGACAGGCCTCCAGCGGCGCCTACGAACGCGGCGAATCGAAAGAAACCCGGCAAACCCAAGGGGGCAGTTTTTTCGTGATGCGGCGTGTGCGTTTCGGAAGCCGTCGCAGGGCTCGGGGCGGCCGGGGCGGGACGCCCTCGTGTTGCGTTCGGTCATTTTCGTGATGGGTCGCCAAGCAGTAAAACATTGAAATTGTTCTTTTTCATTACAAAAAACAGAAATGTTATTTGTGAACGCCGTACTAGGTGCGCAGGGTCGCGACCAGCCGGGCGGGGTGGGCGAACACGTCCAGGGCGTCGCGGATGTCGGCGAACACGGCGTCGGCGGCCAGCACCGCGTCCAGGCAGGCCCCTTCCGGGCCGAGGATCGCCAGGCCCACGGCGCAGGCCCGCAGCATGAGCCGGTCGTTGCGGCCGTTGCCGACGCAGGCCGTGGCCGAGAGCCCCAAGGACTGGACAAAGGCCAGCTTGGCCGCATCCTCGGGGCCAGGGGGCAGCACCGTGACCGTGACCGGAAGCCCGGCCAGGGCCGCGCGCACCGTGCCGAAGGTGTCGGCCGTGATCACATGTACGGTCAGGCTGACGGCCAGGGCCGCCAGGCGTTCGGCCACCCCGGGTAGAAGCGCCCCGTCTTTGGCCAATGTGCCGTTGTAATCCAGGACAAGATGGGTAAGCGACACGTCCCCCGTGCCCGGAATCGTCGCCGTGAACATCGTTTCTCCCTGCCTGGCCATGCTGCGGCCGGCGTTGCGTTGTTACGTTGTCGCGTCGGCCCAAGGCTAGCGTCTGGCCAGCCCGTACTTGCGCAATTTGTATTGCAGGGTGCGGCGGCTGATGCCCAACAGGTCCGCCGTGCGTTCGCGGTGGCCGCCCGTGGCCCCCAGGGCCCGCTCGATGGCCGCCTTTTCCGCGCCATCGAAATCCATGGGACCGTCGTTGAGGATCGGCGGCGGCACGATCCCGCGTCCCGGCTCGGCCGCGCCAGGACCGCCGGGAAAGTGCGGCGGCAGCATTTCCGGGCCAAGGGTATCCGACCGGCTCAAAATCAGCGCCCGCTCCAGCACGTTTTCCAGCTCGCGCACGTTGCCCGGCCAGCCGTACATCGAAAGCCGTTCCAGAAAGGCCGGGGACACCCCGCGCACCACCTTGCGGTTTTTCTCCCCCAGCTTGCGTAAAAGATGCCCCACCAAAAGCGGCAGATCGTCCAGGCGTTCGCGCAGGGGAGGCATGCGCATCTCCAGGACGTTTAAGCGATAATAGAGATCCTCGCGGAATCGGCCGCTTTTGGCCTCGGCCGCCAGATCCCGGTTGGTGGCGGTGATGATGCGGGTGTCCACCTGGATGGGCGACACCCCGCCCACGGGCTCCACAATGCCGTCCTGGAGGACGCGTAACAGCTTGGCCTGGAGACCCGGCGGCATTTCGCCGATCTCGTCCAGAAAAAGCGTCCCCCCGTCGGCCAGGACGAACCGGCCCGGCTTGTCGCGAAGCGCCCCGGTGAAGGCCCCTTTGACGTGCCCGAACAGCTCGCTTTCCAACAGCTCCCCCGGCAACGCCGCGCAATTGACCCGGACCAGGGGCTTGGCCGCCCGGGGGCTGGCCTCGTGCAGGGCCTCGGCCGCCAGTTCCTTGCCGGTCCCCGAATCGCCAAGGATGAGCACCGTGGCCTCGCTCGGTCCCACCTGGGCGATCAGTTCCTTGAGCGAGCGCATGGACGGGCTTTCGCCGATCAGCCGGGCCGCGCCCGATCCCATGCGTTTCCGCAGGGCCTTGTTTTCACGCAGGAGGCGGGAGTAGTCCCGGGCCTTGTCCATGACCGCCGTGAGTTCGTCGTTGTCTGCGGGCTTGGTCAGATAGTCGAAGGCCCCGCGCTTCATGGCCGACACGGCCGATCCCACGCTGCCATAGGCCGTCAGCAGCACCACCGGGACCGGTTCTCCGGACGTGTCCAGGCGGGTGATGCACTCCAGGGCCTCCATGCCGTCCATGCCGGGCAGGCGCATGTCCAGGAGCACTACGTCGGGCTCCGACCCGGCCTTGGCGCGGCGCAGCCGTTCCAAGGCCAACTCGGCGCTGGCCGCCTCGTCCACCAACCATCCGGCATCGGACAGGACCGCCCGGACCATGAGCCGATGTCCCGGTTCGTCGTCCACCACCAAAACTCGTTTCTGCGCCGTTGCGTCAAGCATTCGTGTGCTCCAGGTTCTGCGCGCCGGGCTCTGCGTCATCCGGGAAGGTCAGTTCCACGCGCGTTCCCTGGCCGGGTGCGGAGGAAATGGACAGGGAACCGTCGTGATCGCGCATGATTTTATGGACAATGGCCAGGCCCAGGCCCGAGCCGTGTTTTTTGGTCGTATGGAAGGGTTCGAGCACCTTTTGCAGATCGCCTGGTTCGATGCCGCAACCGTTGTCGGCGACGGCCAGGGTGACCCGGCCGGGCGAGGGGGCGGCGCTTTCCAGCATGATGGTTCCGCCTGTTTCCGGCAGGGCGGCCAGGCTGTTGAGGATGAGGTTGATGAGGGCCTGTTTGAGGGCGTCGGGGTCGGCCATGATGGTTGCGACGGGGAAGTCGGTGGAAATGGCGGCGTGTTTATGCTCGATGTCGAACCGCAGGATCTGGGCCAGATCCCTGGCGAACGTCTTGAGATCCACGGGTTCGGGGGAAAGCTGGCGGGGCCTGGACAAAAAGAGCAGGTCGGCCACCACGCGGTCGAGCCTGTCGGCCTCATGGACCATGGTCAGGGCATAGGTCTCTTCGGGTTCGCGGCCCTTGAGCTTGGAGGCGAAGAATTGGGCGAATCCGCGCAGGGAGCTTAGGGGATTTCGAATCTCATGGGCCACGCCTGCGGCCAGACGCCCGATGGCGGCCAGTTTCGTGGCCTCGGCCAGATCGCGCTCCAGACGGCGGATGCGGGTGCGGTCGCGCAGCAGGATGAGCTTTTCCGAGGCGCGTTGTTGGCCGGTCTCCGGGGCGGGCCCCACGGGCACCCCCCGCAACTCCAGGCTCAAGCCGCCGTGTTCGAAAAGCCTCCAGGCGTCGTCGACGGGGTCGGTGGAAAGCGGCGGCTGCCCGGGCGTCGCCGCCTCCACGATCTCGGTCCAAGCCCCGCCCATGATCTCGGCCGGAGAACGCCCCGTCAGCCGGGACAGCAAATCCTGGGCCGCCGGGTTGAAGGCCGTGATCCGGTCTGCGGCGTCGAGGGTGACCAGCCCGTCGGGCATGTTGTCGAGCAGCCGGGAATGGAAGGACTCCAGTTGGGTCAGGCGTCTGCCCTGTTCCCGGCGGCGGGTGGCGGCCACCACCAGGACCAGGGAAAAGGCGGCCACGGCCAGGACATATCCGGCCTGGAGGATGGCTGCCCGGCGCACGTCGAGATAGGGCCCTTCGTAGTCTTCGAGATTGAGGCCGAGCAGGATGTAGGGTTTGGGGCGCGGGGCGAAATGGCCCGGGAAGCTGGAGAACGGGGGAGGCGGAGGCATGGACGGCGTCTGGAAGGACGGCAGGTCGGGCAGCATCGGCTTGGCCGGAAAAAGCGAAGAACCCGGCATGGGGGGCGGACCCGGAAAAGGCGGCATTCCCGGCAGGAAAGGAGGCGGCAGGGGGAAAAGCGGGCCGCGCGAGTCGGGTTCCAGTTCCGGGCGGGCCTGGGTGAAGTAGAGCAACAACTTCTGATCGGCATAGATCTGGGTGACAAACCACTCCCCGTCGGTTTCCAGGCGCTCCACGAGGTCGGGGGGCAGGTCGAACGCCGGGACTCCCCGGGGCGAAGAGAACGCGATGTTGCGCCCGGTCTCGTCGTACAGAGCCAGAAGCGCCACCTCATGGATGGAGGTCATCTCCTTGAAATAGTCTTCGACCAGGGCCCTGGCGGCGTCGGGGCTGTCCGGGCGGGCGCGCATGATCGCCCTGGTCAGGCTGGTCTGGATGCCGCGCAGGGTGCCCTTGGCCGAGAGCCTGACGTGGTTGTCGATGAGCGCCCGCTGGCTCTCCAGGTTGCGCCAGGTGAGATACACCAGGCTGGCGCCCAAAAGGACCAGGGCCAGGGCCGCCGGGAGCAGGGGGCGGCTTTCCCGAGAGATGCCTATGTCCATGGGGAAGCGGTCCTGGCCGCGTGTTGGTTGTTCATGGGGTCAGGATGATGCGCATGACCTCGTCCGGGGTCACATTGTTTTCAAGGGCCAATTCCTGGAAGGTCATGTCGCCGAAGGCCGTGATGCCCTTGGCGCCCAGCCGGTCCACAGCCAGGGTCAGGGGCAGGTCGAACTCGCGGCAAAAGGTGGACAGCATGGTCTTGTCCAGGTCCGGCGGGGGCACCACCAGGCCGCTTTGGGCGGGCGAGGCGGGCCGTTCCAGGCCGGGCTGCCAGGTTTCCTGGGGCAATATGCCGGTCTGGGCCGGGTACTGGTTCGCGGTCTGGGGGAGGGGCTGCCCGGGAATCTGGCCCGGAATCTGGCCCGGGATCTGGGCTGGGGTCTGGCCAGGGACGAACGCGGGGGCCGGGATCTGGAGCGGATTTTGGGTCTGAACCGGGGCCAGGGGTTGCGGGGCCTGGGGGGGCGTCTGGACCGGCGCCGGCGCCTGCGCCTGCGTCGGAGGCTGTGTCTGGGCCGGGGCCGGTTTTTGGGCCTGGGCCTGAGTCGGACGCTTGATGGGGGTGTCCGAGCGCAGGGACTCGTACACGTCAATGGGCAACAGCCCGTTTTTGTCCGCGATTTCTTTGAGCGTCATGGAGGCCGGGGCGTCGATGCCTCCGGCTTTGAGCTTGTCGGTCATGCGGGCCAGATCCAGGCCGTATTCCTCGCAGATATCCGACAGGCGGCGCTTGCCCAGGCCCGGGGGCGGGTCCGAAGGCAGCACCACCGAGGTCTGCATGCGCGGCGGCTGGATCTGGGCCGGGGCGCTGGTGGAGGGCACGGTGACCGTCCGCGAGGCCTCCCAGGCGTGTTTGAGGGCCTCGTAGACCCCGCCGGGGGCCAGTCCGTTGTCCTTGGCGATGTCTTTGAGCGTCTGTTCCGTCGAGGCCAGGCGGATGTTTTTTTGGGCCAGGGCGGCCTTGGCCCGTTCCAGATCGATGCCGAAGCGGCGGCAGAATTCGTCCAGCGGGGTCAGTTCGGCGTGGCCGTACGGGGGTTCGCCGTAGGTCTCGGACAGGCTGTCCTTGATGGCGGTGGACGTGCCGAGAATCTGGGCCATGGGCGGCAGCCCCAGGAGGGTTCCGGCAAAGACGAAAAGCGTCAGGGCCAAGGCGGCCAGAAGCGGCCGGTTCAGGGCCTCGATCTCCCCGTCCTGGCTGCGCAGGCTTTCCAGGATGGAGCGCCAGTCCAGGACAAGGTGCAGCGCCGCCAGAAGCAGGAGGAAAAAGCCCATGGTCACATGCACGTCGATCAGGCGATCCCGGGTAAGTCCGAAAATGGTCCAGTCGGCCCAGGCGGCCACCCGTGCATGGGGGGAAAGATACAGGAAAACGCTGGTCAAAAAGAGGCAGAAAAAGGTCAGGACCAGGGTCAGGGTCACGATTTTTCGAAGCATGGGGTTCTCCGGATGATGGCGACGTGGACAGGGCTTACGCCGCGCGTGTCCGGGGAGCATAGCAGGAGTTTCGTTCGGTCACAATTTGCCGGGCCCTGGCTTATGTGGCGGGGTTCCGGGGAGGGCATCCCGAAACCCCGCACCATGGAGGGAGGGTGATCAACGTTTATCCGGGGAATCCCGGAGGGCCCATGTGGCTGTGTCCGCCGGGACCGCCAGGGGGCAGGATGACGCCGGTTTCCTTGATGACCTTGCGTCTGGCCTCAACCTTGACCTTCTCCAGGGCCGTGCGCACCTTGGAGATTTCCTCGATCTGGGCAGCGATGGCCGCTTCGTCCGACTTGACGTCCACCACCAGGGCCTCAAGCTTGGCCTTGAGAACCTTGAACTCCTGGATCAGAGGGAAAAGCTTTGTTTCGGTCTCGTCCATGATCCGGTCGATGACCTGGCATTTCTCGGGGGAAACGCCGGGCATCATGAACGGCGGGGGACCATCGTGACCGCCAGGCCCGCCGGGACCGTCCGGTCCGCCAGGCTGGGCCTGGGCCAGATTGGCGACGCAAAACATGACGGCCGCGATCAGAAACAAGGTTTTCATATTTATCCGCATGGTCGCACTCCTTTGCGTTTGACTGGGTTTAGCAGCATCCGTGCCAACGAATAAACAGCGTATTTTTAGTATGTTACATTTTTATTTTGCGGCTTGTGCAAGATATTGTGCAGTTTTCGGATGCTCTTCTGCAAAATGTTGCACAACAAGCGGCAGGGCGGCTGCAATTGCACAAGATGGCGGCCGCCAGGTTCCCGGTCAGGCCTCCGGCCCGCGACTTGTCCGGACGGGGGCGGCCCGACCAGCGAAATGCGCGTGGAGATTGAAACGGCTGGCGACCCGTCGGGAGGGGATAGGCTCGGGGGAACGCCCGGGGGGACGCGGTTTGACAAGGTCCGGCAAAGGCATTACCTGCCCGCAAAACAGCCGTCAGAACGGGTTGGACGGCATCATTACCTAGAGGAGCACGACATGCGCGAGAAGGTCCAGGCGGCGCTTGACAAGGTGCGGCCCACGCTTCAGGCCGACGGCGGCGATGTGGAACTGGTGGACGTCACCCCCCAGGGCATTGTCCAGGTGAAGCTTACCGGGGCCTGCCACGGCTGCCCCATGTCCCAGATGACGCTCAAAAGCGGCATCGAGCGAGTGGTCATGAAGCTCGTTCCCGGGGTCAAGGGCGTCGAGGCGGTTTAGGACGGCGCCTGCGTCGCCCGGCATCATAACATTTATAGAAGGCGCCTGATCCCCATGACCACCATCGTCACCAGATTCGCACCCAGCCCCACCGGCCATCTGCATATCGGCGGGGCCCGAACGGCCATTTTCAACTGGCTTTTGGCCCGGGCCACGGGCGGCTCGTTTTTTTTGCGCATCGAGGACACGGACCAGGCCCGTTCCACCGAGGAAAACACCCGGGGCATCCTGGATTCCATGGCTTGGCTGGGCCTTTCCCACGACGGGGAGATCGTCTACCAGAGTCGGCGTTTCGACCTCTACAATCAGTATATCGACAAGCTTTTGGCCTCCGGCCACGCCTATTATTGCTCATGCACCCCGGACGAGGTGGAAGCCATGCGCGCACAGGCCCGGGCCAGGGGCGCCAAGCCCAAGTATTCCGGCCGCTGCCGCGAAAAGGGCCTGGCCCCCGCCCCGGGCGGGCCGGACATGGTGGTGCGCTTAAAGGCCCCGCTTTCGGGCTCGACCGTGGTGCGCGACCTGGTCAAGGGCGACGTGGCCTTCGACAACGCCGAACTCGACGACATGGTGCTTCGGCGCACGGACGGTTCGCCGACCTATAACATGGCCGTGGTGGTGGACGACTCGTGCATGGGCGTGACGCACATCATCCGGGGCGACGACCACTTAAACAACACCCCGCGCCAGATCCTCATCTATCAGGCCCTGGGGCTGCCGCTTCCGGTCTTCGGGCATGTGCCCATGATCCTTGGGCCGGACAAGAAAAAGCTGTCCAAGCGGCACGGGGCCACCTCGGTCATGGAATACGAGCGCGAGGGATTTTTGCCCGAGGCCATGCTCAATGGGTTGGTGCGCCTGGGCTGGTCCCACGGGGACCAGGAGATCTTTTCCCGCGAGGAGCTTGTGCGGGCCTTCTCCACGGACAACCTGGGCTCCTCGGCGGCGGTTTTTGACCGTGACAAGCTTTTGTGGCTCAACGCCCACTACATCAAGGAAACCCCGGACGCGGCGCTGGCGGCCATGCTCGGGGATTTTCTGGGACGCCTGGGCCATCCCGGGGCGGATGCGGCCTATCTGGCGCGGATCGTGCCCCTTTTGAAGCCCCGGGCCCAGACCATGGTGGAGATGGCCGAAAAGGCCGTGTTCTTCGTGATTGCGGATGGGGAGCTGGCCCACGACCAAAAGGCCGTGGAGAAGTTTTTCACGTCCGAGGCCAAGGGGCATCTAGCGGCCCTGTGGGAGCTTTTCAAGACCGTTTCGCCCTTCGACCAGCCGTCGCTTGAGACGGCGGTGCAGGGCTACCTGGACGCCACCGGGGTGAAGTTCAAGCTTCTGGCCCAGCCCATCCGGGTGGCCATCACCGGAACCACGGCCAGCCCGGGGCTCTTCGAGACCATGGACGTGCTTGGCAGGGAGCGGGTGCTGGCCCGCATGGAGCGGGCGCTGGCGTTGTAAGCGGATTTCGCCGGGGCGCCCGGCGACCAAGGACAGACGACGGCCCGGGGAGCGATTCCCGGGCTTTTTTTTCTTGACGGGCGGAGATGGATGTGTACATAAAATATTAAACAAATGTACATTTGAGGCGGCTATGATCCAAACCACGGCGACCAATCTCCGGAAAAACCTTTTTGCCCTGCTGGATAAGGTGGATGGGGGCGAGACTGTGACCGTCACCAAAGGCGGCAAGGTGGTGGCGCGTATTCTCCCAGAGCAGCGCTCCGACTGGCGGACGAAGATGCCTCCAGGGCCGAAACTCCTGGTTCCGGCTGACGAAGCGTTTGCCCCCATGCCCGACGAATGGGGCGATCTGGCTTGAAACGTTGTCTTCTCGACACCCATGCCATGGTGTTCTGGGCAACCGGCGAAAACATGTCCGCCAGTTTTCGAGCCGTATTGGATGAACTGGCCGGGAGCGGGGGGGTGTACGTCTCGTCGGTGTCTTTTTGGGAATTGGCGTTGTTGGCCCGCAAGGGGAGAGTGGAAATCGCCGACGTTGCTATATGGAAGGATCGTTTTCTCGATCTATCTAAGACAATTCTGATCGATCCATCAGCGGACGAGATGATCGCGTCCGCTGTATTACCGTTGCATCACAGGGATCCGTTTGACCGGTTGCTCGTAATCCAGGCCATGACGCTTTCTGCGGCCTTGGTCAGTCGGGACGCCTGCTTGCCCTCGTATGGCATAGACTTGTTTTGGATGGATTGACAACGTAAAGGTAAATGAACCGCACCTGCCGCAGGGCAGGCCGCGTACCTCTCCCGGGCCGTGTTGCCCCGTCCTCGCCTCCCTTACGCCGTGCCGTCGTAGATGGAGGCCACGCTTCCCTTTTTGATGGCCGCCGCCAGGCGCAGCAGCTCGTCGGACGGGATCTTGCGGATCACCTTGTCCGTGGCCGAATCGACGATCTCGGCCTGGACCGAGCCGGAGTCGCCGTCCACGCGCAGGTGTAGGGAGGTGGCGTCGGTGCGGATGCGGTTTTTGACGTCGCGCAGGGCGCTGGCGATGCGTTCCGCTTCAGCCGGGCCGAGGGCGTTCGAGGACTGGTCGGCGATTGATCCGGCGCGGTATGCTTCCTGGTTCCGGGCGGTCAGCCCCGCCACCGTGGAATCATTCCAAAACCGGGTCGTGGCCGGGTCGCCCCGGGCCGTTTGCGCAGAGGCGCCGTCCCCGTCCCGGACGCCGCTCGACAGATGTGCAGAGATGATGGTGTCCATCATGGCCGATCCTTTGGCCGTCGCCTGTACGCTGGTGCAAGATGCGACTCCTTTTGCCTGTCTTATCGGCTTCGCCGGGATCGTTCTTTACCCGCATGGCGGGGGTCGAAGGCCGGATCGCAAGGCGTGGAGCGGTTTTTCGCTGTTGCGGCAAAGGGATGCCCCGTGCGGTCGGGTTTTTTTCGTCGAGGTGAAGGACGCGGACCCGGGAAAGGGGATGCCCCTTTGCTTTCGGGTCAGGTTTTTTTGGGCAGAAACGACTTGGGCACGCGCACGGCCTGCCGTCCGCCCTCCCAGATGGCCAGGAGCACGCCCAAAAGGATCAGGGCGCTGCCGCCGTAGCCCACGGGCGTGAACACCTCGCCGAACATGATCCAGGCCAGGCCCGCCGCCACCACCGGTTCGATGGTGGCCACCACCGCCGCCCGGGTGGCCTCCAGGTGGCGAAGTCCGGCATAGTAGACGGAATAGGCCCCGTAGGTGGAGCACAGGGCCAAGAAGGCGCAGGCCGCAAGCCCGGAAAGGCTGGGCAGGCGCAGGTCGAAAAAGGGCAGAAGGGCCAGGGCCCCGATGGGCAGGGCGTAGAAAAAGATCGTGGGGGTTTTGTAGCGCGACAGGTACAGCTTGCCGAAGATGAAATACAGGGCGTAGGTGAACCCGGCCAAAAGCCCCACCAGCACCGAGGCGACGGTCACCGGCACGCTGCCCGCCACGTCTCCGGCCAGCCGGGGCCCCAGGCTGATGCCGGCCACGCCCAGGATGGTGGCCGCCACGGCCGCGATCTTGAACGGGCCCATGCGCTCCTTGAGCAGAAGAAACGACATGAGGGCCACCCAGGCCGGGGCCGTATACAAAAGGACCGAGGCCATGGCCGCGCCGCCGAGCTTCACGGCATAGACGTAGGAGCCAAAGAGCCCGGCGATGCCGCAGATCCCGAAGGCCGCCACCGGCAGGATGTCCTTTTTGTTAAGGCGCAGATCTTTGGAGATCAGGGCATGGGTTCCGAAAAGCGCCCAGGCCAGCGCCGTGCGCCAAAAGGCCACCTCAAGAGGGGCCATGCCCGCCTCGAAGGCCAGCTTGGAGGCCGGGCCGATGAGCCCCCACAAAACGGCGGCGCACAGCACATACGCATATCCGGCGGCCATGACATCTCTCCCTGAAACAGACGGTTGACGCGAAGCACGGTTGCCTACCAGGAATCCGATGCGCAGGCAAAAGGATTTCCGGTCGGTTTCCGGGGATGCATCCCGGGCCGGGAGAAACCGGCCCCGGGGCCCCGAGGCGGTACATAGACGGACTTTCGAATATAACTTATCCTCCGAGGTGCAAAAATGACCCGGGACGCGACCCGATGCGACACTGCCCGTCCTTGCCGGAGGGGCGGCGCATCTCACGGCGCACCCCCCCCGGATGCAACACACGACGCCAAGGAGAATCCCATGTCCGACAAAGCCTGCCCCCCCGATTTCGAGAAGGCCCTGGCCGTTGGCCGTCCGCCCAATGTCGTGAAGCTTTTTCCCCATTCCAAGGCCCTTCTCGTCAGCGGCAAGGTCATCGACCGGGCCATGCGGGAAAAAGGCAAGGCCATGACCATCGCCGCCAACTGCAGAAGCCACATCACCCTGCGCGGCGTGCTGCGGGCCGCCAAACGCGCCGATGCGGCCGTGATCCTGGAGATCGCCCGGTCCGAGGGCGGGGCCAACGCCTACTGCCCCGTGAGCCTGTGGAACCTGGCCCGTCAGGCCGACGCGGTCATGAACGAGCTGGGCGTGACCGTGCCCGTGGCCATCCATGCCGACCACTACGGCATCAAGGCCGAAAAGGATCTGGGCCCGGCCCGGGTGGAGATTCCCTCCCTGTTCGACGCGGGCGTCACCTCCATCGCCATCGACGCCTCCCATCTGCCCGACGCCGAGAACCTGGCGGCCAACATCGCCCTGTCCCCCCTCGTCCCGGCCTGGGCCGGATACGAGACGGAGGTGGGCGAGATCAAAGGCGCCTCCGGCCTGTCCACCCCGGCCGAGGCCCTGTTCCTCATCGCGGGCTTAAACGCCCACGGCATCCACCCCGACTGGATCGCCCTCAACAACGGCACCACCCACGGCATCGAGGAGAGCGCCTCGGGCATCCAGGTGGAGTTGACCGCCAGCATCCACGCCGCCCTGGCCAAGTACGGCCTGTCCGGGGCCCAGCACGGCACCTCGGGCAACTCCTCCGAGCGCCTGCGCGAGATCGCGGCCAAGACCGCCACCACCAAGGCCAACGTGGCCACCGCCCTGCAGATGATTTCCTGGGGGGTCAAGGTCAACGACTACGGCAACGCCATCCTGGACGCCTCCGGCGACCTGGTGAAGGTGCCCGGTCAGGGCGTCTCCGAGGAGTTGTGGGCCGAGATGAAGGCCTATGCCGACGCCCACGGCATAAAGGGCGGCAACTACAAAAAGCTCAACATCGTTTTCGAGAACAAGATCCTCGGACAGGCCGCCGAGATCCGCGAACGCATGGTCCAGGCCGTGGAGGACTTCGTGTACGGCCTTCTGGCCGACGTCTTCAACGCCTCGGGCACCGGCGCCCTGGGCCGGGCCCTTCTGGCCAAGGCCGGAACCTACGCCCTCGGCCCCAAGGCCGCCCGCCTTGAGGATCCGGCCGCGTGGACCCCGGAGAAGGCCGCCGCCCGGGCCAAAACCCTGTCCTCGGACAAGGGCCTGGAAGGGGACTTCGACGACTGATCCCGGCTGTGGCGAAAAAACTGCCGGGGGTGCACGACGCCTCCCCCGGCCGCAGCATCTTTCGGCGCAGGCCATCGCCTGGCGTCGGGGACGTACTCTGGGGGCGGAGCGTATCGGTTTATAAGTGGAAATAATCGACAATTCGTTGCGCTTTGAAGCTTTGGCCGGTAAGCATCGAGTACGGGGAGGAGGCCGGGCGGGGAAGCGGAGTCGGCAAGGTCGGAGGTGTTGTGCGTCCAGGGGCAGGCAGGCGAGGCCACACTGACCGGCGAAGGGCCGGATGGGTTTCGGCGCGACGCCGCCGGAGGCCCTGCGTCGTCAAGGGGACGTCCGCCGTGGCTGCGGCCCTTTTTTCGGTGTTCGCCCTGGCCCTGGTCCTGATCCTGGCGGACATGGCGAATCCGTCCCCGGCAGCGGCCCAGCCCAGGTTTCACCATGTCACGGTGGAGGACGGGCTTCCCCAGTCCTCGGTGCTCAATATCACGGTCGACACCCGGGGCTTTTTGTGGATCGGCACCTACGACGGCCTGGTGCGCCACGACGGCTACGAATACCGGGTCCACCACGCCGACCCCGGCAACCCCGACGCCATCTCCGACGCCAATATCCGGGCCGTGTTGCCGGACCACGACGGTTCCCTGTGGGTGGGGACCAAAAGCGGCGGCTTGAACTTTTTCGACGCCAGGCGGGGCCGGTTCCAGCACTACCGCCATGACCCGGGCAACCCCTTCAGCCTGCCCCACGACGAGGTGCGGGCCCTGTGCCGGGACGCCTCGGGGCTGTTGTGGGTGGGAACCTTCGGGGGACTGGCCGCCTTTGATACGGCCGGAAAGCAATTTACGACCTACCGCCAGGCGACGGCGCCGGACCAAAGCCTGCCCGCCGACGAGATCCTGTCCCTGGCGGCGGGCCCCGGCGGCATGCTCTTCGTCGGCACCAACGCCGGGTTGTTCCGGTTCGACACTGCGGCCAAGACCTTTTCCCCCATGCCCCTGGACACCCGCCAGTCGGACACCGGGACCGGGGGGACGGCGCGGGTCGGCCCGCCGGTCGTCGCCAGCCTGTACCTGCAGGGCGGCGACACGCTTTTTGTCGGCACGGAATGGCAGGGGCTCTACGAAATCGATCTGCAAAGCGGCAACGCGGCCGGACATCTTCCGGGGCGGGCCGTGTCCTCAACCTTCGTCGATTCCCGGGGCGGGCTGTGGGTGGGCACGGACGCCGGGCTGGCCCACCGGGCAAAGCCCGACGGCCCGTTCGTCATGTACACGCACGATCCCATGGACCCCATGAGCATCTGCGGCAACGACATCCGGGGCATCGCGGAGGACGCCTCGGGCATCCTGTGGTTCGGCAGCTTTACGGCGGGCTTAAGCAAGCTTTCCCCCAAGACCCGGGCCTTCGACCTGTATCGGAAAAAAACCGACGACCCCCGGGGACTCTCCGGGGCCGAGGTCAGCGCCGTGACCATGGACACCCGGGGACGCCTCTGGGTGGGAACCCGGGACGGCGGCATCACGGTCATGGACCGCAGGGCGGGCAAGCGGCAGGTCTTCCGCCATGATCCAAACGACCCCGGCAGCCTCTCCCAGGACGAGATCACGAGCCTCCTTCGGGACCGCTTTGGCAGGATATGGGCCGGAACCGCCGACAACGGCCTGAACCTGTACGACGAGGCTAGCGGAACCTGGAAGAAGTACCGCCACGATCCGGATGATCCTGAAAGCCTTTCCCAGGACAAAATCTGGTTCGTGGCCGAGTCCCGCGACGGGATCCTGTGGATCGGGACCAGCAAGGGGGGCTTAAACCGCATGGACCCGGCCACGGGGAAATGCCGCCGCTACCAGCACGATCCCGGCGACCCCCATAGCATCAGCCACGACCGGGTGCGGCACATCACCGAGGCTGCGGACGGCGCCCTGTGGATCGGCACCAACAAGGGCTTAAACCGCTTCGACCGGGTCAGCCAGACCTTCCGGCATTGGGACAACGTCCCCTCCGACCCGCACAGCCTGTCCAACGACCGGGTCACACCCATTGTGGAAATGCCGGGCGGCATGCTGTGGGTGGGCACGGACAACGGCTTAAACCACTTCGACCCGAAAACCGAAACGTTCACCCGTTTCACCAAGGCCGACGGGCTGATGAACGACGGCATCCAGGCCATCCTGCGCGACGAGTCCGGGGTGTTGTGGATGAGCACCTTCAAGGGCCTGAGCCGTTTCGACCCTTCGGCGCTGGAGTTTCGCAACTACACCTCCAAAGACGGACTCCAGGGCGTGGAGTTCTGGATGAACGCGGCCTACCGCGACCCCTATTCCGGGGAGATGTTTTTCGGCGGGGTCAAGGGCCTCAACGGATTCATTCCCGGCGAGGTGGAGAAAAATCCCCACATCCCGCCCGTGGTGGTCACCGCCATCGCCATCACCGACCATCCCTATGTCGGGGAGGCTGTGGATTTCGTCCGGGAGATCGAGCTTTCCCCCCTGGACCGAGGGTTTACCGTGACCTATGCGGCCCTGGACTTCGCCGATCCGAGCAAAAACCAGTATTCGCACAAGCTCGATGGGTTCGACCGCGCCTTCAGCAAGCCCTCGACCCGGCGTTTCGCCACCTATACCAACCTCGACCCCGGCGAGTACGTGCTGCACATGCGGGCCTCCAACGACGACGGCATCTGGAACGACACAGGGACATCCCTGCTCGTCCGGGTGCTGCCGCCGTATTGGAAGACGTATTGGTTCCGCCTGCCCGCCCTGGCGGCCGTGCTTGGCGGGATATGGCTTTTTTACCGGCTGCGGTTGTCGCGGGTGGAGCGCAAGCGTCTGGAGCTGGCGGCCATGGTGGATGAACGCACCCTGGCCCTGCGCCGGGAGATCGAGGAGCGCAAGACGGCCGAGGAACGCCTGCGCGACGCCAAGTTCTCCGCCGAACAGGCGGCCATGGCCAAGTCCGAGTTTCTGGCCCGCATGAGCCACGAGATACGCACCCCCATCAACATCATCATGGGCATGGCCGACCTGTTGTCGGAATCGGGCTTAAGCGACCGGCAGCGCCGCTATGTGAGCTCTTTCCAGTCGGCAGGCGAGCTTTTGCTGGCCATCATCAACGACATCCTGGACTTCTCCAAGATCGAGGCCGGTCGGATCGAACTTGAGCATGTGGTTTTTTCCTTGAACGAGGAATTGCGCCGGGTGGCGGACCTGGCGGCCTTCCGGGCCACGGGAAAGGGGCTCGGCTTCACCTGGACGATAGCGGAAGACGTGCCGGACTTTGTCGTCGGCGATCCGGCCAGGCTGCGCCAGGTGCTCATGAACCTTTTGGGCAACGCGCTGAAATTCACGGTCAGCGGCGAGGTGCGCCTTCGCGTGGAACGCAACGCCGCCACGGCCAGAAGCGGCGGTCCGGGTCCGGGGGAAGGCTTTCTGGCCCGGTTCACCATCACGGACACGGGCATCGGCATTCCGCAAAAAGTGCTGGGGGACATCTTCGAGCATTTCACCCAGGCCGACGTGTCCACCTCCCGCCAGTACGGCGGCACGGGGCTCGGACTGGCCATCTGCCGCAGGCTGGTGGACCTCATGGGCGGCGCCATCACCGTGACCTCCGAGGAGGGCCAGGGCAGCGTCTTCAGCTTTACGGCCATGCTGGACGTGGCGCGCACCGGGAGCGTTCCCGACACCTCCCGGACGGTTGCGCCGGAGACGGGTTTTCCGGCCGGTGAGGCGCTGTCCGTGGACCCCCCGGCCTTCCGGCTGCGATTTTCCGGAAAGCCGTCCACCATCCTCCTGGCCGAGGACAACGAGGCCAACCGCAACGTGGTCAGGCTCTTTTTGGCGGATCAGCCCGTGGAGATCTTTGTGGCGGAAAACGGCCTGCAGGCCGTGGAGCTTGTGCGCGACCGGGTTTTCGACCTGGTGTTCATGGATGTGGAGATGCCCGGCATGGACGGGCTTGCGGCCACCCGGGCCATCCGGAACATGGAGCGCCAATCCGGGCGCGCCGCCGCGCCCGTCATCGCCCTGACCGCCCACGCCTTTCAGGAGCACAGGCGGCAATGCCTGGAGGCCGGATGCACGGATTTCGTGACCAAACCCGTAGGCAAGGCCCGGCTCCTTCAGGTGCTCGACGCCTACCTCCCCGGGCGGGGTTTCGGCCTGAGGCCGACCGGGCAGCAGCTGACGGCCGATGCGGCGTCGGCGACCGGCCCGGATGGCGATGCGTCCCCATGGGTTGGCCGTCGCGCCAGACAGGCCGATGGCCACCAGGCGACCGGCCCGAAGGGGGGGGCGTCTCCATGGGCGTCTCTAGGGACGTCCCCGGTCGCGTCCGGCAAAGAGGAGTCCACCTCGTCCGGCTTGCCCGGCTCACCCGGCTCGCCCGATACGGCAAGGAAACCCGATACGCCCGGAAAGCGGGTGGTCTACGTCAGGGAGCGCCTGCGGACCATCGTGCCCGTGTTTCTTCGGACCTCCGCCCAGGGGCTCGTCGACATGCGGGACGCCCTGGCCCGGGGCGATCTTGAGGCGGTGCGCCGGGGCGGCCACAGCCTCAAGGGCTCGGCGGCCACCATGGGGGTCTCCGCCGTTGAGATCCTGGGCCGGGACATCGAGCAGGCCGCCCAGGACGGCGACAGGCCGCTTTTGCAGGAACTCTTGACCGAACTGGCGGTCTGCCTGGACAACCTCGACATCCGGCTGCGGTAAAAAGGCGTTTTGCAACAGGAAAAACTGCGGCCAAAGGCCCTCGGGCAGACCCGCCCCATGGCCCTGGAGCCCCTTTTTCGCGCCCGTTCACGGTATCGTCATGACCGGTCGGATCGCAATTCGGTATGAGGGGGCATCCCGTGCATCCTCAATTCAGGATTTCCCATGGAAACCGCCGTCGTCTGCCTGGCCGCCCTTTTGGCCTCGGGCCTGACCCTGTTCTCTGGATTCGGCCTGGGCACCATCCTCACCCCGGTCATGGCCGTCTTTTTTCCCGTGGAGGCGGCCGTGGCCCTGACCGCCGTGGTGCATTTCGCGAACAACCTCTTCAAGCTGGCCCTTTTCGGGCGCAAGGCCGACCTCGGGGTCGTGCTGCGCTTCGGGCTTCCGGCCCTGGCCGCAAGCTTTGTCGGGGCGCGTCTTTTGGTCTGGCTGTCGGAGCAACAGGCCCTTGACGTCCATGATCTCTTCGGAACGGTTGTAACCATCACCCCCGTCAAACTTTTCCTGGGACTTTTGATCATGGGCTTCGCCCTGCTTGAACTGCTTCCCGCCCTGTCGCGGGTGGGCCTGCCGCCCCGCTATCTCCCCCTGGGCGGGGCCATAAGCGGGTTTTTTGGGGGGCTTTCCGGGCATCAAGGGGCCTTTCGCAGCGTCTTTTTGCTCCGGGCCGGGCTGTCCAAGGAGGCCTTCATCGCCACGGGGGTGGTGGCGGCCTGTCTGGTGGACGCCACGCGGCTCGGGGTTTATGCCGATTTCTTCACCCGGGAGATGCTCGGCGGTAAAGTCTGGCTCCTTTTCTGGGCCACCCTGTCGGTCTTTGCCGGGGCCTACGCGGGCAAGAGGCTCGTGCCCAAAATGACCATCGGCCTGGTGCGCCTGGTGGTGGGGTCCATGCTGCTCGGCCTGGGCGGGGCCATGGCCGTCGGGCTGATCTGACCCCATGCCCGTCCCGGCCTCGACAGGCGCGCGCGCTTCCTGCTAGGAATACTTGGAAAGCTTCCGTTTCGGCCGCGTCGCATGGGATGGCCGGGCAGGGGACACGTTCGCCCCTCCCCTGATTCCCTGTCCCCGGGCCGGAACGGACACCAGCCGGGGGGAGCGCATGCTGCTTGGTATCGACGTCGGCGGAACGCACACGGACGCGGTGTTGATCGGCCGCCAGGGCATAGTGGCCATGGCCAAGATCAAGACCGATCACGACAACCTGCTTGTCTCCATCAAAGACGCCCTGGAAAGCATCGTCTCCGTGGCCGGGCCCGAGGGCGTCTCCAGGCTGAACCTGAGCACCACCCTGTCCACCAACGCCATTGTGGAGGGCGACACCGAGCCCGTGGGCATGTTCGTCTCCGGCGGCCCGGGCATCGATCCGGCCCTGTACCGGGTGGGGGACCACTATTTCACGGCCGAAGGCTGCATCGACCATCGGGGCGAGGAGACGGGGCCCCTGGACGAGGCCGCCGTGGCCCGGGGGATGGAGGCCTGCCGGGAGGCCGGGGTGTCGGTGTTCGCAGCCGTATCCAAGTTTTCCACCCGAAATCCGGCCCACGAAAACCGCATCAAGGAGCTGGTGCATCCCCTGGCCGACTACGTGGCCATGGGACACGACTTCTCGGGCCGCCTGGGATTTGGGCGGCGCATCAACACCGCCTATTTCAACAGCGCCGTGTGGCGGCTCTACAACCGCTTCGCCGACGCCGTGCAGAAAAGCGTCCTGTCCATGGGGCTTCGGCCGCGCATCAACGTGCTCAAGGCCGACGGCGGAACCATGCCCCTGTCCATGTCCCGGCAACTGCCCATCCAGTCCATCCTGTCGGGACCGGCGGCCTCGGTCATGGGCATCATCGCCATCTGCGACATCCGCGAGGACGCCGTGATCCTGGACATCGGCGGCACCACCACGGACATGGCCGTGTTCGCAGGCTCGGCCCCCCTGGTGGAGCGCGAGGGCATCGCCATCTCCGGGCGGCCCACCCTGGTGCGGGCGCTTCGGGTCCGGTCCATCGGAGTGGGCGGCGATTCGGCCATCCACGTCACGCCCCAGGGGGTCATGGTGGGCCCCCGGCGGCTCGGGCCGCCCATGGCCTTCGGCGGGGCGCATCCCACATTGGTGGATGCTCTAAACGTCCAAAATGTCATCGCCTACGGCAACGTGGCCGCCTCGTTTACGGGCATGGCCGCCCTGGCCGAGGGCTCGGGCCTGGACCCCGAAACCCTGGCCGACTACGCCATCGCGGCGGCCGTGAACAAGATCCGCGAGGAGGTGGCCGGGTTCGTGCGCGAGATCAACGACCGTCCGGTCTACACCATCTACGAGATGCTCGAAGGCCGCAAAGTGGCCCCCGCCAAGGTCTACGTCATGGGCGGCCCGGCCCTGGCCCTGTCCGCCCTGTTGCAGGACGCCTTCTCCCAGGAGGTGGTGGTGCCGGAGAACTTCGCCGTGGCCAACGCCGTGGGCGCGGCCCTGGCCCGGCCCACCTTTTCCGTGGAGCTTTTCGCGGACACGGCCCGGGGGCGCATGGTGGTTCCGAGCCTGGGGCTGTCCCGGGAGGTGGGCCGGGACTACGATCTGGCCGCAGCCGAGGCCGACGCCACGGCGCTTTTACGGGAGCATGTCCGCTATCTCGGGGCGGAGGATGACGAGGCCCCGGTGGAGACGGTGGAGCGGTCCTCGTTTAACATGGTGGACGATTCGACCTTTCTGGGGCGCAACATCCGGGTGGTGTGCCAGGTCAGGCCGGGCGTTTTGCCGCAGTATCGGGAGGCGGTCACGTGTCCGTGCTGAAAGCGGCCCGCGAACTGGGCATCGTGTTCTTCCCGGCCTTTGACTGGGCCATCTCTCCCACCCATCCCGAACGCCAGGAGCGGCTGCTCTATACCCTGGACCAGCTTAAGGAGGAGGGGGTTTTCGACATCCCGGGCATCCGCGAATACAAACCCGAGGTGGCCGGGGAAGTCGACGTGGACCGGGTGCATTTCTGCTTTCCGGAGACTTCCGGGGTGGTCAGCCCCTCGCATCTGGTGTCCGCCGGGGGGGCCATCCGGGCCGGACGGCTTTTCATGGAGAAAAAGGCCGCCAAGGCCTTCGCCATGGTCCGCCCGCCCGGGCATCATGCCATGAAATGCGTGCATGGGGCCCGGGGCTTTTGTAACATCAACATCGAAGCGGTGATGATCGAGCGGCTGCGCGAGGAATACGGGCCGCTTCGGGTGGCCGTCGTGGACACGGACTGCCACCACGGCGACGGCACCCAGGACATCTACTGGAACGATCCGGACACGCTTTTTATTTCCCTGCACCAGGACGGCCGCACGCTCTATCCGGGCACGGGCTTCGCCCACGAGCTGGGCGGCCCGGGGGCGCTGGGGGCCACGGTGAACGTGCCCCTGCCGCCGGGCACCTCGGACGAGGGGTTTTTGTACGTGGCCGAGCACCTCATCCGGCCCCTTCTGGACGATTTCAAGCCAGACCTGGTGGTCAATTCCGCCGGGCAGGACAACCATTTCTCCGACCCCATCACGGACATGGCCTTTTCCGCCCAGGGCTACGCCAGGCTCACGGAGATCGTGAACGCGGACCTGGCCGTGCTCGAGGGCGGCTATTCCATCCAGGGGGCGCTGCCCTACGTGAACCTGGGGATCGTGTTGTCCATGGCCGGGCTGGACTATTCCCATGTGCGCGAGCCGGGGTTCGAGCCGTCCCGGGTGCGCCAGGGCTCGGCCGTCACGGACTACATCAAGCGGCAGTGCGTGGACATCCGCAAGCTGGCGAAAAATCCGCCGCCCAGGCAGCGCAGCGGCGAGATGGTGGGGGAGTGGTTCGTGCGGCGAAAGACGCTTTATTACGACACGGACCACATCACGGAATACCAGACCGAGAGCGTCTTGGTGTGCCCGGACTGCCCGGGGGTGCTCAAGATCGAGTCCGAGTCGTCGCGCACGCCGCTGTGCCTTGGGGTGCAGATACCGATCCGGGCCTGCCCGCGCTGCCGGTCCGAGGGGGCGCGGATATTCGACGAAGGGGCGAAAAGCGGGCGGTATGCGGTGTCGCGGCTGATCGACCGGGTGGGGAAGCGGTATCTGCGGGTCTGAGGGTAGCCGCCGCACGGCAATGGTCAGGAGAACGAACCGAGCGGGAAAGGGAAAAGCATGGGGCCGGAGGACACAGACGTCCTGTACTGGTTACAGGTAGCGGAGTACGATCTTGAGGTCGCCCAGGGTATGCTTGACAAGGGTTTTTACCTGTATGTCGGTTTCATGTGCCATCAATGCATCGAAAAAACATTGAAAGCTGTTTTTGTCGAAAAAAACCATGATGTTCCGCCTTATTCGCACAATTTGAACATGTTGATGGAGAAATGCGGAATAGGGCGTGATGCGCCAGAGGATTTTCTTGATTTCATTGATCGTCTATCGCCTCTGAACATTCAAGCGAGGTATCCAGCATACAAAGATGACATCAAGTCATTGATCAAGCAGGATTACGCCAAGATAATCCTCCGCGAAACGAGGAAATACCAGTTATGGCTGGCGAAAAGGATCGATACCTCAAAGACGTGATGGCCTTTGTCGCGCTTCTTGTGGCGAAATACAAAATCCACAGCGTGGTGGTTTTCGGATCAGCGGCCCGGGGCGAGGCCCGCGAGGACAGCGACATCGATGTGGCGGTCTTTTCCGAGGAGTTCGGGGCCGACCCGGTCATGGAGATGACCGACCTGTTCCGCCTGCGGCGGCGCGTCAACCCGGCCCTGGAGCCCATCCCGTTTTCCCGTGATGCGTACGACCATCACGGCGCGGCGGATTTCGTGGCTCGGGTGCTCATGGAAGGGGTCGAGGTCTACAAGGCCGGACACCCCGGTTAGCCGCCCTTTTCCAAGAATAAACGCCCCCGCTCGGAAATCCCGGGCGGGGGCGATGTTTTTTATTTCGTAGCGGCTGCGGCGGCCTTAGAGCGCCCCGAGCACGGCCCCGAGCGCCGAGGCGAAGCGGGACAGATCCTCGCGCGGGATGGTCAAAGGCGGCAGAAGCCGGAGCACCTTGTCCTGGGTCAGGTTCAGGACGAACCCCCGGTCCAGAAGCTCCCGCCACACCGCCTGGCCCGGAAAGGCCAGTTCGATGCCGATCATAAGCCCCATGCCGCGCACGCCGACGATCTTGTCCGGATACGTCTGGCGCAAGTCCTCGAAAAGCCCCATGGCGTAGTCGCCCACGCGCTTGGCCCGGTCGTCGATCCGCTCCCGGACCATGACCTCCACCACCGTGGACGCGGCCGCCGACACCAGGGGCGTGCCGCCGAACGTGGTGGCGTGGCTGCCGGGCGCAAACCCGGCCGCCACCTCGTCCGTAGCCAAAAGCGCCCCCATGGGCAGTCCGTTGGCCAGGGCCTTGGCGCAGGTGAACATGTCCGGGGTGACGCCGTAGTGCTGGAAGGCCCAGAACTTGCCCGTGCGGCACATGCCGGACTGGATCTCGTCGATCATGAAGAGGATGCCCCGCTCCCGGCACAGCGTCGCCAGCCCGCTCACGTATTCCTTGGGCAGCGGGTTGACCCCGCCCTCGCCCTGGATGACCTCGATCAAGACCCCGGCCGTTTCGGGCCGGATGGCGTTTTGTACGGCCGCAAGGTCGCCCCAGGGCACGGTGACGAACCCTTCCGGCAGGGGCGCGAACCCCTGCTTGATCTTGTCCTGGCCGGTGGCCGTCAGCGTGGCCAGGGTCCGGCCGTGGAACGAGCCGGTCAGCGTGATGATCTCGAAAGCCTCCCGGCCGCGCACCTCGCGCATGAACCGCCGGGCCAGCTTGATGGCCCCTTCGTTGGCCTCGGCCCCGGAGTTGCAGAAAAAGGCCTTGCCGCAGTGACAGGTGGCCAGCAGACGTTCGGCAAGCTCAACCTGTTCGCGCTGAAAAAACAGGTTGCTCACATGCACCAGCTCCCCGGCCTGTCGGCGTATGGCCTCGGTCACCTCGGGATGGCAGTGACCCAGGTTGCACACCGCAATCCCGGCAAGAAGGTCCACGTATTCCCGTCCGTCCAGGTCGAACAGCCGGGAGCCCTGGGCCCGGGAGACGGCCAGCGGATAGCGGCCGTAGGTCCGCATCACGCTTGCCTCATCCCTGGCCCGTAGCGCCGAAAACGCGTCAGCCATGGCCATGTCCTCCAATGTTGGTGGATGATCGGGCGAACCCTTATTCGCCCGTATGCCCGAATCCGCCCGCCCCGCGTCCGGTGTCCGACAGTTCGTCGGCGGTCAGCAGTTCGGCGGTGAAGACGGGCAAAAACACAAGCTGCGCGATGCGCTGGCCAGGGCGCACCGTGCGCGGCTCACTTGCGGTGTTGAGCAGCCAGACCATGATCTCCCCCCGGTAGTCGGGGTCGATGACCCCCACGCCCTGGGCCACGGTCAGGCCGTCCTTGGCCCCCAGGCCGCTGCGGGAGAAGACGAAGCCCGCAATGCCCGGTCGGCCGATCTCGATGGAAAGTCCGGTGGGGATGGCGGCGCGCTGCCCGGGCGCGATGGCCACCTCGGCGGAAAGGGCCGCCGCCAGGTCCAGCCCGGCGCTTTGGTCCGTGCCCCGGTGCGGGGGCGAGGCCGTGTCCCGGAGATATTTGACACGCACGGGCAGGGGCTTGACGAGCTGGCAGGGCATGGGGGCGACTCCGTGCGGTTTGCTGGTGAAAACGGAAAGGATGGCACGCTATCCCCTTTCGTTCCAAAGGGGAAGAGGGGCGACGGGGCCGTCTCAGGGGAAATCCAGCGGCGCAAGGCCCTGGTTTTTTAACCCGGGGCTTTGTCGTCAATACCCCGGCCGGGCCAGGAAGGTCAGGGCCAGCACCCGGTTGATGAGCAGCCGCTCGGGCTTGACCTCGGGAACCTCCTCCCCGGCCCTAAGCGTGGTGATCACCGCCCGGCCCAGCACCAGCCGTCCCTCCCGGCCGTCGGGCATAAGGGTGCGCAGTCCCCAGATGTTGTGGTAAACCGCCGGTTTCCCCTGGAATTCCCCGACGTAGAGCATGATGTGCCCGCGCATCCACACCAGGGTGGCGAAGGGCACGGCCCGGGACCGGATGGCGTCCTCCTTCTGGGCCGGGGTGAGCCCCTCAAGGGACATGGTGGGGCCTGCCTTGGCCTGGGCGCTGGAGTTGCGCGGCAGGTAGATGCCGAAGGGGGCGAACAGGTCGCGGACCATGGACGAGCAGTCGCGTTTGTCGTCGATGCCGCCCCAGCCGTAGGTCTGGCCCATCATCTGGTCGGCCACCCGGGCGATCTGGCGCGGCGTGGCCGTCAGGGGCATGGGGGCCGCGTCCTTTTCCGCAAGGGCTGTCCGGCGCAGGACGGCCATCCCTCCCGGGCCGGACCCGGGAACCAGCACGCTAACGCTCTGTCCGGATTTCCCGGCCAGGGGCAGCACGCAGCCGATGTCCGCCGTCTGGCCGCCGGGCAGGGGCACGTTGTCCCGGATGACGGCGGCCAGGGGCGCGGCCATAAACTCGCGCATGAAGGCCTCATCCACATAGGCCGCGTCCGAGGCCGGTATCCAGCCGAAGGTGTAGGGCGTCTCCACCAGGAGCCAGGCGCCGTCGCGGGTGGCGTGGGCCACGTACAGGGGCGTGCCCAGGTGGACGGTCGAATGTTGCAGATAGTCGAAGGGATAGCCCTCGCCGGGCTGGCTGGGATCGTTGAACCGCGCCCCGGCCGTGGGCATGGCCCGGATGTTGGTGTTGGTGACGGCCACGGCCCGGCGGGCCAGGCGGGGGAAGCCGCGTAGATCGGCCTCACGCTCCACGTTTGCGGCCCAGGCCGGGTCGCGGGGGCGATTTTTTTCGTCGAAGCCCGGGGACTTTTTGTATTGCGCAAAAGGTTCTAAAACGGATTTGAGGCTGTAGCCCGGCTTTTCCTGGGTCCAGGGCATAAACTGGGAGGCCGTGAACTCGTCCAGGCGCATGGCGGCCTGTTCCTTGCTCAAAAGGGGCCTGTCCGGGGACTGCCGCTCCGCGAACCACATGGTTTTCTGGGGGATGATCCGCAGATCCTCCACCTCGCCCGGGCCGCGTATGGAGGTGGGCTGGGGGATCGGGGCGGTCTTCGGGGCGCACCCGGCCAGGACGGCGAATAGGACCAGGACAAGGGCGGACAGCCGACGGTTCATGAACACGGGCTCCTTGGGACGGTGGCGGATTCGGCGTCACCCGGGGTGGGCTGGACCTGGGCTTTTTCTTGACGCAAGACGCCCCGGTTGTCTATCCGGAAACGCATCGGGGATGGCCCGGGGCGTGGCGTAAAACGCGCGCCGGAGCATGGCGGCCGGACCACGGGCCGGGACAGGGAGGCAGCATGGCCACATCCGCCCCAGGGCGCGGCCTGGGGGCCAAAAAAAACGTCGTGGCCACGGCCACGGCGCAGCAGACGGCGGCGGCCTCGCGTCTGGCGGCGGCCATGCTCGATGTGCCCGTGCCGGTCTGCGTTCGCTCCAGCCGCCGGGCCGGGGGCGTGATCCTGCGCATGCTGCCGGGCCGGGGTCTGGAGATCGTGGTCCCGGCGGGCTTTCGCCTCGAACTTTTACCCCTGGCCGTGGAGTCGCGGCGGACCTGGATCGAGGACGCGGCGGCCAGGCTTGCGGCCTCGGGGGAACTGCCTGGGCTTTTGCCCGTGCTTTTGCCCCGGCGCATCCCCCTGACGGCCCTGGGGCTGGAATACCGGGTGGACTATCTGACCCGCGAGGCGCCGGGCCGGGGCTGCCGGGTGCGGGAGATGGGGGCCGGGCGTCTGGCCGTGTCCCTGGCCGCGCCCCTGGCCGGACCCCTGGCCGGGCGAGAGACGGGCGGCGAATCCCTGGAGTCCGCCCGGCAGGCCCTGTGCGCCTTTGTCAGGGCCAAGGCCGCGCCGCTTCTGGTTTCGGCGTTACGCCAAGCGAGCCTGGAGACGGGGCTGCCCTTCGTCTCGGCCCGGGTCCGCCAGCAGCGCACCCGCTGGGGAAGCTGCACGGCCGGGGGGCGGGTGAGCCTCAACGTCAATCTGGCCTTTCTGCCCGCCGTCCTGGCCCGCTACGTGTTTATCCACGAACTGTGCCACACCCGGCATCAGGACCATTCCCCGCGCTTTTGGAACGCCGTGCGGGCCATCGAGCCCGGCTGCCGGGAACTGGATGCGGCCCTGCGGCACGGGGCGCACTACGTGCCCTTGTGGTTCTCGCGGGGGATCACGGGGCCTTCGTCGTAACCACATCGACGCCGCGCCATGAGAAAAAGGCCGTGGTCACGTCCCCAAAGCCGCTCGGGACGCAGACCACGCGGCCCTTGACGCCTGCGTCCAGAAGCGGGATGAAGAAGCGGCATGCCTTTGCCAGTTCTTCGGGGGCAAGCGGCGGGGCCTGGCTTTGGAATTGCAGATGGTCCCCGGACGACCCGAGCTCCAGATGGGTCGCGCCAAGGCCGCCAAGCAGTTCCATGATCGCGTTTTTAAGGATGTCTTCCAGCTCCCCGAACCGTTCGAAGCTGATCTCCGGTCCAAACTGGAATTCACCGACGAGAATACATCCGGTATCGTGCATGCGTTTCTCCGGAAAACGCGCATAGCATACGGGGCCATTGCCGTAAACGACGGGCGGGGCGTGATTGCCCGCCATGAGAATCCGCCGGGAGCAACCGGCAAGGAGGCCAGGTGGCCGCGAGAAAGAAAACCCGTTTCGACGGGGAAAGTCGGGACGAGGAAGCGGGCCAGGGCCGCGAACAGGCCATGGACGTCAGCCCAGCGGCGGTTATCAGGCTCTTTCGGGAGCGCAAAAGGCCCCTGTCGGACAACGAGGTGGTGGACGGCCTTCAGGCGGGCCGGGTGCGCCGCCAGCAGGTGCGCGATATCCTGGACGACCTGGTGGAGGAGGGGCGGCTGATTCGCATTGACCGGGCCTACGGCCTGACCGAAAGCATGAATCTGATGGTCGGGCGTCTGGAGATCCAACGCTCCGGGGTGGGCTACGTCATCCCTGACGACAAGCGCCGCAAGGATCTGTTCATCTCCCAGCGGGACATGGGCGACGCCTGGCACGGCGACCGGGTGGCCGCCGCCGTGACCCGGGAACGCACCGGCAAGAACCACGAGGGCCGGGTGGCCCGCATCCTGGAGCGGGGCCACGCCGCCTTTCCGTGCCGGGTGATCAAGCGCATGGGCAAGGATCTCTTTCTGTGCCGTCCCACGGACCCCCGCCAGCCCATGAGCTTCATGGCCGATTACCGTCCCGAGGGCGGGGGCAGGGAGCCCTCCCTGGAGGACATCATCACGGTCACGGCCGGGGAGAAGCTGGAATATCGCATCTATTCCGGCTCGGCCACGGCCCTTTTGGGCCCCCAGCGCGACGCCGCCGTGCAGGAGAAGCTGGTCAAGATCAACCATGAGGTGCCCTCGACCTTCCCCCGGCGCACCTTGGCCGAGGCCGCAGCCCTTCCCGAAGAACCGGGCGAGGCCGATTTCGCGGGCCGCCAGGATCTGCGCCAGGTGTCCTTCGTGACCATCGACGGGGCCAAGGCCCGGGACTTCGACGACGCCGTGCATGTGGAGAAGATTTCCCGGGGCTACCGCCTGCGGGTGGCCATCGCCGACGTATCCCACTACGTGCCCGAAGGCTCGGCCCTGGACAAGGAGGCCCTGGAGCGCGGCAACTCCTATTACTTCCCCCAGTCCGTGGAGCCCATGTTCCCCGAGCGGCTCTCCAACGGGCTGTGCAGCCTAAATCCCCACGTGCCCCGGCTGGCCATGGTGGCGGACATGAAATTCTCCGACAAGGGGATCATCCGCGAGTCCACCTTCTATACGGCGGTGATCCAAAGCGCGGCCCGCCTGACCTATGCCCAGGTGAACCGCGGGCTTCTGCTTGGCGACGAGGCCGAACGGGAAACCATGGCCCCGGTGCTGCCCATGCTGGAAAAGGCCGAAAAGCTGGCCCGGCTGTTGCGCGGCCTGCGCCAGGAGCGCGGCACCCTGGACTTCGATCTGCCCGAGCCGGAAATCCATTTCAACCTCGACGGCGAACCCGTGGACATTCGGCCCAGGGTGCGCCATTTCGGGCACCAGATCGTGGAGGAGTTCATGATTGCGGCCAACGAGGCCGTGGCCCGGTTCCTCACGGAAAAAGAAACGCCCCTTTTGTACCGCATCCATCCTGATCCTGACCCGGCCAAGCTTGAGGCCCTGTTCAAGCTTTTGGGAACCACCAGCCTGGCCACGTCGCTTCCGGCCGAGCCCGGCCCGGGCGACCTGAACCTCATGCTGCGCGCGGCGGCGGAGACGGACCTGGATTTCCTGGTCAGCCGACTGGCCCTGCGCACCATGATGCAGGCCTCCTATTCCCCGCGCCATGAAGGGCATTTCGGGCTGGCCTCGGTCTGCTACTGCCATTTCACCTCGCCGATTCGGCGCTATGCCGACCTTGTCGTCCATCGGGCCATCAAAAAGGCCCTGGCCGGGGAGGGCCCGGGCTGGATCAGCCCGATTAAGCTCCAGAAGGCGGCCGAGCACTTAAGCCGCCGGGAGCGGGTGGCCATGGAGGCCGAGCGCGAGATTTTAAAACGCATCACGGTGCTCTTTCTGGAAGACAAGGTGGGGCAGGAGTTCACCGGGGTCATCGGGTCGCTGGCCGACTTCGGGTTCTGGGTGGAGCTTAAGGAGGTCATGGCCGAGGGCATGGTCCGCTTGTCGACCATCACCGACGACTATTACGGGTTTTTCCCCGAGCGCCAGGAGCTTTTGGGCGAACGCACGGGGCGGGCCTTCCGGCTGGGGCAGACCATCACCGTGGAGCTGATGGATGTGGGCATCGACCGCCTGGAGGTCAATCTGCGGCTGGTCGAGGGCGGCGAGATGGGGGAGCCCGGGGGCCGGAAGGGCAAGCCCCGGCCCGCCGGATCGTCCAAGTCGGGGCGTTCTGGCCGGTCGGGCCGGTCTGGCCGGTCAGGCGGCACGGGAGAAGAGGCCAAATCAACGAAGTCGAAGCGGTCGAAGAAACCGTCCGCCGCGCCAGGAGCGCCTGCCGTTGCGCCAGGGACCGCACAGGCGGCCGCACCGGCTGGCGATGCGCCGAAGCGTTCGAGTTCGTCGCGGCGCAGGGGCCGGAGACGGAAGCGGTAGTGTCGCGTCCCTAAAAAAATACGCCAGTTTTTTTAAGAAAAGAGAATATGTTCAGGGTGTTGTTCTCGAAATCCGCACATGCGGATTTCGAGAACAGGACGCTATGGGACGGGAGAGCAGGCCGGGTTGGAGCGTAGCGTCGTGATGCGGCGGCAAAGGGTTTTTTCGTTCGGGGTTTCCAAAGGGGACGTGTCCCCTTTGGCCGCCGGAGGCTTTCTTACGACCTCCTCCCCCCCATTCCCCGCTACTTTTTGGGCGAGCCGAGGTACAGTTCTTTGGGAAGTCCGGGTTCGAGCTGGTAGCGGGCGATCTTTTCCCAGAAATAGGTATCCCCGTCCTTGCCCAGGGCCCAGAAATCGAAGTCCCAATCTTCCCGGCGATCCCCATATTCATTGAGGGCCAGCCAGCCCGTGACCCCGTAGGTGCGTTCGGCCAGAAGCGGGATGAACCGCTTCAGCGTGGCCGGGTCCATGGATTCGGCGGTCTGGGCGGCCAGGAAGGCCAGCCAGGCCGCGTCGTAGGCCGCCGCGCTCTGGGGGTCGGGGAACAGGTCCGTCTCTTTGGCGATGCGCCGTTCGATCTGGGTGTAGACGTTGGCCCCGCCCTCGCCGTAGCGCGGGGCGGTGAACCGGGTGCGCAGGGCGAAGGCCGCGCTTTCGGGGTCTTTGGCGATGTCGTCGTTTAAGGCCGTGGCGTCGCTGCCGAACCAGGGAAGTCCGGCCAGGACGGGCCGCTTGGCGGCCTCCCGGAAGATGGACACCACCTCACGTCCCCCCACGAACACGATGGCCGGTTTGGCCTTGGGGTTGGCGGCCAGGATGTTTTCCGTTTCTTTGGCCAGTTCGTCCAGGATGACCGCATAGTCCGTGCGGTCGGGGTCGTAGCGCGCCCCGGCCGCCGTCTCGCCGCCGAGCTGCTTGAAGCGGGCCTTGGCGTGGACCACCAGTTCGTCGCCCACGGTGTCGCCGCGCCACAGGGGGATCATGACCGTATGCCCTTCCTGTTTGACGAGCGCGGTCAGGGCCTCGGCCTGATAGGTGTTCGAGGGGCACAGGCGAAACAGCAGATCGCCTTTTCGGGCCAGGTATTGGGCGACGCTGCCGTAGCTTATGAGCGCGACGCCCTTTTGGGAGGCGAATTCGTCCACGGCGGCGGTCTCGTCGTCGCTGGCCGGGCCGATGACCAACCGGATGCCCTTTTCGGCCAGCCGTTTGAGGGCGGCCAGGGCCTTGTCGGGGCTGGAGCCCGTGTCTTCGATGACGATGGAAAAGGATTCGCCGGACCCGGCGCCTGCCAGGTAGCTGCGGATATCGGCTTCGGCCAGCTCCAGGGCGGCCTTGGCTGTGCGTCCCTTGGCGGCCAGGGGGCCGGTCAGGGGCACGAGCGCCCCCAGGGTGTATCCGCCTTTCTGGGCCATGGCCTGGGGCGCGCCAAGGATCATGGCCGCAGCCAGGATCAGGAGGGCGGCCGCGAGGCGGCCCGGACGGGAACGGCCCTTATCGGGCGACAGGGTGGGGTGCATGACCGTCTCCTTGCGGGACTTGTGTTTCTTGGGCAATGATAGACGCAAACGCGGCAAAAGGAAACCGCGCGGCGGGCGTCTTTCTTTTTGCCGGGGCATTGGGTACCACGGAGCAACGAAACAGTTTCTTGCCGGTTCGCCGACACGGGGGAAATAAAGGTGCGTATCCTCATCGTCGAAGACGACCTGGAGGCGGCGGCCTACATGGCCAAGGGACTCAGGGAGAGCGGCTATGCCGTAGAGCATGTGGCCGACGGCAAGGAGGCCCTGTACCGCATCGCGGCCGAGACCCACGACGCCATGGTCGTGGACCGCATGTTGCCCGGGGTGGACGGCCTGACCATCATCAAAACCATGCGGGCGGCCGGGAACAAGACCCCGGTGCTCATCCTGAGCGCCCTGGGCGATGTGGACGACCGGGTCAAGGGCCTGAAGGCCGGCGGCGACGACTACCTGACCAAGCCCTACGCCTTTTCCGAGCTTCAGGCCCGGCTGGAGGCGCTTTTGCGCCGGGGCGGGGGCGAGGCGGCCGAGACGTCCCTGCGCGTGGCCGACCTGGAACTGGATCTGGTGTCGCGCACGGCGGCCCGTTCGGGACGCCCCATCGAGCTCAAACCCAAGGAATTCCTGCTTCTGGAATACCTCATGCGCCACGCCGGACATGTGGTCACCCGGACCATGCTTCTGGAAAACGTCTGGGACTATTCCTTCGATCCACAGACCAACGTCATCGACGTCCACATAAGCCGCCTGCGCCACAAGATCGACAGGGACTTCGACAAGCCGCTTCTGCACACCATTCGCGGCGCGGGGTACACCATTCGTGATCCCCGGTAGGATCGTCCGATCCACGGCCTTCCGGTTGGCCTTTTTGTACATGGCCCTGTTCGGAACCTCGGTGCTGGTGCTTTTGGGGTTCATCTACCATTCCACCGCCGGATTCATGGACCGCCAGACCGACGAGACCATCAACGCCGAGGTCCGGGGGCTCACGGAGCAATACAGCCAGCAGGGGCTTTCCGGGCTGGTGCGGTCCATCGAATCCCGCGTGGCCCGGGACAAAAACGGCGGCGGCCTGTATCTGCTCACGGACTGGAAGTTCTCCCCCCTGGCCGGAAACCTCAAGGAATGGCCGGACTTCGACTCCACCCAGGACGGCTGGGTGGATACCGGTTTGCGCGAGGCCGACGGCGAACGCGTCTTCGCCCGGCTGAAATATTTTCTTTTACCCGGCAACTATCATCTGCTGGTGGGCCGGGACGTGGCCGAACGCAACACCGTGGAAGACCTGATCATGGACGCCCTGGTGTGGGGTCTGGTGATCACCGTGGCCATGGGCGGCCTGGGCGCGGTGCTCATGACCCGGGGCATGCTTGGCCGCCTGGACGTCATCAACCGGGCCAGCCGGGAGATCATGCGTGGCGACCTCACCCGGCGCATCCCGGCCAAGGGCACGGGAGACGAGTTCGACCAGCTCACCGGGAACCTAAACGACATGCTGGATCGCATAAGCGGCCTCATGGACGGCGTGCGCCACGTCAGCGACAACATCGCCCATGATTTGCGAGGGCCCCTCAACCGCATCCGGACCCGGCTCGAACTGGCCCTGCCCGAAAACGGCGCGGACAGCGCCAACCGCAAGGTGCTGGAACGCACCATCGCCGACATCGACGAGGTGCTGGGGGCGTTTCACGCCATCCTGACCATCTCCCAGGCCGAGGCCGGAAGCCGCCGCGAGGAATTCGCCGTGCTTGACCTGGCCCGGCTGGCCGAGGATGTGGCCGAGCTGTATGAGCCGTTGGCCGAGGACAAGGGCCTTCGGCTGCTCGTGAGCCTGGCTCCGGGGTTGGCCGTGTCCGGCAACCGGCATTTGCTGTCCCAGGCCCTGGCCAATCTGGTGGACAACGCCATCAAGTACACCCCGTCCGGCGGCGAGGTGGGAGTGGAGCTTACGAGCGGCCCGGACGGCCCGGAATTGGCCGTGCGAGACACGGGACCGGGCGTACCGTCCGAACACCGGCAGGCCGTTCTCGAACGCTTCCACCGTCTGGAGTCGAGCCGCAGCGCCCCGGGCAGCGGCCTGGGCCTGAGCCTGGTGGCCGCCGTGGCCAAACTGCACGGGGCGACCCTGGTGCTTGCTGACGCGCGGCCCGGACTGCGCGTGGCCCTGACCTTTCCTCCGGTCGAGCAGGCCGCTTCCAGCGTATGAAAAATCGTTCATTCTGCGGCAATCCCTGTTTCATCTTCGCGGCGTAGGACATACTCACCCGAACGGTTGACCCCCGGTCGGGGAGGGGTGCGGGTTACACGCCACGCCGAGCCCCGAAGCCGCACCCTCTGCCTTGCGTTTCCCCCGGAACACGACCCGGGGCAAGTCCGCAAGGTTTTCTCCTCCCTCCTTGATTTCGGCCCCCGTTTCCTGCGGGGGCCGAGTTTTTTTGTGGGGACTTCCCGGGGGGGAACTTTTTTGCGGCGCTTCGTGCGCTTGACATTGATGCCGATGCCATTTTTATGGGCAAAGAA
>NZ_JAZHDB010000214.1:0-11188 GCF_036584575.1 Desulfolutivibrio sp. | reverse complement strand
GGCCGGATCGGCGGCCAGCCGGTCGCTTAACGTCGTGGCGTCGTCGGGATCGACCTCGCCCATGGAATAGGCCGTGGCCATGGTGGAGACGAAGACCTCCTTGGCCGCAAACGCCCCGATGAGCGCGATGTTGGCCTGCCAGGGGAATCCGGCCAGATCCGTGACGGGCTTGAGGAAGTTGCCCACGCGGCCGCCTGCGGAATACTGCAGGGCCGCCTCGTTTTGTTCGTCCGAGATGGGTGCCTGGGCGTCGGAGACGAGCTTGTCCAGATCCTCGCCTGCGGCCTGGGGATTGTCCGTCTTGACCTGCTCCTCGGCAGTGGCGCGGCGGGCGTCGTAGGTGGCCGCCGTGTCCTCGGGAAGTTCCGGAAAGGTCATCACCGCCCACATGACGATGGACACGGCCAGGATCACGGTACCGGCCTTTTTCACGTATTGCCAGACCCGCTCCAGGGTATGCACGGCCACGCCGCGCAGGGTGGGCAGGCGGTAGGGGGGAATCTCCATGACGAATGGGGTGCTCTCGCCCTTGACCACGGTCCAGCGCAGAAGCCGCGACACGAGCAGCACGAAAGCCCAGGCCGCGATGACCACGGCGAACATGGCTCCGGTGGGGCTTTGCGGAAAAAACGCGGCCACGAGCATGAGGTAGGCCGTGGTCTTGGCCCCGCAGACCATGAACGGGGCGGTGAGGATGGTGGCCATGCGTTCGCGGGGGCTGCGCAGGGTGCGGGCGCACATGACGCCGGGCACGGCGCAGCCGCCGGGGATGCCGCCGGACATGATCAGCGGCATGACCGACATGCCGTGCAGGCCGAAGATGCGCATGACCTTGTCCATCATGTAGGCCACCCGCGCCATGTATCCCAGGTCTTCCAGGAACACGAGCATGGCGAACATGATGAGGATCAGCGGGGTGAACCCGATGACCGCGCCCACGCCGCCGAGGATGCCGCTTACGATCAGGGATTGGGTGTAGCCTTCGGGAATGTAGGTGGTCCCCAGGTCGGAGAGCCAGGTGAAGCCGTCCTCGATCCAGCCCTGGGGGTAGGCCCCCAGGGTGAAGGTGACGAAGAACATGGCCCACAGCACCCCGGCCATGATCAGCGGCCCGAAAAGCTTGTGGGTCACGATGCGGTCGATGTTGTCTGAAAAGTTGCGCCGCAACTCGTCGCCGCCCGTGACCACGCCCTGCTTGAGCAGGCCGTTGATGAACCCGTACCGCCAGTCGGCGATGATGGCGTCGGGGGTGGTGTTGCTGTTTAAGCGGGTGGTCTTTTCCGCCTCGGCGCAGATGGCCTCCAGTTCGGCGGACAGGGGACCGGCGGCCCGCCCGGCCTCGATGACCAGTTCGTCGCCTTCGAGGTATTTGATGGCCACCCAGCGTGGGTCGTGTCGGCCGGTCATGAACCCCTCTTCCGTGATGCGCGTGGTCATCCGTTCCAGGATCGGGTCCAGGTCCGGGCCGTAGGACAGCCGGATGGGCTTCCACAGGCCCTTGGTGTCCTTGGCCAGCTGCACCACCTCGGCCATGAGCTCCTCGCGGCCCTGGCCGAGCCTGGCGGTGCAGGCCACCACCGGGACGTTTAAGAGTTGGGAGAGCTTTTTGGTGTCGATGATCACGCCGCTGCGTCTGACCTCATCCATCATGTTCAGGCCAAGGACCAGGGGCGCGCCGATCTCCATGAACTGCACCGCCAGGTACAGGCTGCGCTCCAGGGCCGTGGCGTCCACCATGTTGATGACCACGTCGGGGTGTTCGTCCACGATGACGTTTCTGGCCACCACCTCCTCCATGGAATAGGAGGTCAGGGAATAGGTGCCGGGGAGATCCACCAGTTTTATTTCATAGCCGTTTTTCCGGTAGGTTCCCTCCAGACGGTCCACGGTGATGCCGGGATAGTTCCCGACCCTGGCCGAACCGCCGGTGATGGCGTTGAACATGGTGGATTTGCCGCAATTGGGCTGCCCGGACATGGCCGCGCGGATATGAGCCTGTGCCATGGACTATTTGGCCTCCACGGTAATGAAGTCGGCTTCGCTGTTGCGGAGCGACAGGGTGAAGCCCTTCATGCGCAAGGCCACCGGATCCTGGAGCGGGGCTCTTCCGACCACCATCAGTTCCGTGCCCGGAACCAAGCCCATATCCCGGATGCGGCGTCCCATCTCGCCGCTGGCCATGACCTGACGGATCTGGCCGCATTGGTTGACGGACATTTTTCTCATCGACATGACCATGGTGCGCCTCCTTGCAACAGAGAGATTGCGGGGTTGAATGAAGCCGGACCTCCGAAGCCTGCATGATCCGCCGCCCGGCGCGCCAGCACGGCGGCGAACCGTGGAGGTCAGGGGGGGAGTGCGTCGGGCGCCGACCCGAAGGGCCTGTGGCGGTGGCGTGGGGCGGGGATGTCGGAACACGGCAGCGGTCTTTTGTCGGACGGGACGGTTTGGGCGCGCCGTCCGGGCACGCGAGGTTTTTTTGACATTGAAAATGAGAACCGATTCCTTGTGGCGATTGAATAAGGACATTGATTCTCATTGTCAACTATTAAGATGCCGACCGATTGAGGACTGCCAAGTGGCCTTCTTCCAGGGTGACCCGGTCGCCGCCGAGTTTTTTCACGGCGTACACCACCTTGTCGCTGCGGGCGATAAGGTCGCGAAGTTCTTCGTCCGCGTCGGGGCAGGGCCCTGTGGCCGACCGATAGGCCGCGCCACCGATGCTCACCGTGCAACCATACTGTTGCGATGCGGCGAAACGGGTGCGGATGCGCTCCCCGACCACGCGCGCGGCCTCGGTGTCGCGCGTGGGCAACAGGATGCCGAACTCGTCCCCGCCGAGCCGGTAGCACCCATCCACCTGTTCCCGGACGGATTCGCGAATGATGGTCCCAAGCAGGGTCAAAACCATGTCGCCGGTCTGGTGGCCATGCACGTCATTGACCTGCTTGAACTTGTCGCAGTCGATGAGCATGAGGTGGAAGGGGTGGCCGGTGTGGCGGGCGCGGCAGGCCAGTTCGCGGATGCGGGTCTCGAACTGGCGGCGGTTGCCGAGCCCCGTGAGGGGATCCCGGTTGGACAGTTCCTCGAACATTTTTTTCGTGGTGTCGGTCTTTTCCAGCTCCACCCGGAGCCGGGTCTCGCGGGAGCCGATCAGGTGGGTCATCCAGTCCAGGTTGCGCTTGAGGCGCAGGATGTCATGTTCCTCCTCATCCTCCACGGGAAGCTCGAACCGCACGGCGTAGTTGCCGCGCTTGACCTCCATGCAAAAGGAATTGATCTCACGGATGTCTTTGATGACCAGAAAGCGGCTGAGGAATCCGGCCAGGGGACTGAGAAGGGCCAGGGCGATCGCCAGATAGGCCGCCAGATACAGGGCCGTGTCCCGCGATGCGTGGGATTCCACCAGGTATAAAATGACCGCCGTGGGGACAATCATCACGCAAAACAGGACCACGGCCATCTTCGCTTTGACGCTCACTTTTTCCACCATCCTGCCGACGGCGTCCCAACCGTCCCGGAGAAACCTGGGTATATGCCGCTTCACGCTGACCCTGGCCCTGGAATCGGCATCATTTAGAGTGTGCTGCGTTTCGTCGTTCGTGGTTTCCAGCGGGTTCATGGAGAGTGCTCCTTCCCGGGCGGCCGTGGCCGGATGCGTACGCGACGGGGATGCCCCGTGTAGCGGGGCCTTGGGTTCGGTGGTCATTTTTTGGCATCCTGGCTGGCGTTGCCCGGCCTCGTTTCACAGGGGGACGGACGGCCCGGAAGGCGTGACTGCGGACCTGGGAAACATGGCTGGCGGTCGCTTGCGAAGTGGGCTTCGAGGCTGTCGGCGATGTCGGCGAAGGCGTCCACCACCAGGGGATCGAACTGGGTTTCCCGGCAGCGCAGGATCTCGTCGCGGGCCTTGGCGTAGGGGATGCCCGCCCGGTAGGGCCGCCGCTGCAACATGGCGGAGAGGCTGTCGGCCACGGCGATGATGCGCGCCCCCAGCGGGATGGCCTCGCCGCGCAGGCCGTCGGGATAGCCACGGCCGTCATAGCGTTCGTGGTGGGAGAGAATCATGCCCGTGACCCCGGTTTCATTCATTCGGGCGATGGGCGACACGATGCGCGCCCCCACCACGGGATGGGCGCGGATCATGGCCCATTCCTCCCGGGTCAGGGAGGTGGGCTTGGTCAAAACCATGTCCGGGACGCCGATCTTTCCCATGTCGTGCAGATGGCCGGCCACATGCACGACCTCGGCCATCTCCCGGGAAAGGCCCATGGCCATGGCCAGGCGTCGGGAAACCCGGGCCACGTCTTCGGAATGGGACCATGTGCAGGGATCCTTGGCGTCGATGGCCCAGCCGAGGGATTCGGCGAGCTGGTGAACCATATGAGGCAGACACAGGGCGGATTCCGATACGCGCGAGGCGAAGTCGCACAGCTTCGTTCGACGGTCGAGGTCCGGCCCGTCCGTATTGTCCAGGTACATAAGCCCTCCCGGAGTACGTCGGGGGAAGAAAGGTGATGCGTCGTCATGGGTGAAAAACGGCGCGCCATGCTGCACGGTCATGAAAAATCCTTTCGCCGTCACGCCGTTGGCGTCGGACTGCCGCGCCCGCCTGTTGTTCTCGCCGCACGCTGCCGTCCAGGCGCTTCACAACGCGGCGTCAGCCCGGGAGAAGACCGCATCCGATGCGGCTTATGGCGATATCCGTGGCGGTGTCCGGATCAGGACTGGTCCATGGCGGCTCCTTCGTGGGGCGACCGGACAGGATGGGGCAGGGGGGCGGCGCAGGATGCGGGAACCTCGGGGGTCTCGCTCCTGACGGGGGTTTTGCGGAAGGCCCGTTCGATAAAGGGCCGCAGGGAACCCAGAGACGAGATGGAAGCGGTGGATACCATGGGTGGCATGCTCCTGGTTTTTTCCCGGTGGGGCCGGGAGGACTGGTCAACGTTCGGCGCTGTTGTGCAGACCCTTCAGATTGGCCGTGACGACGGAATACAGGGGGGCGTCGTCCCCGGCCTTTTTCCCAATGAGCGACAAGGCCAGTTTGAAATGGATTTCCGCCTGGGAGGGATTGCCCAGATCGCGAAAAACCAGGCCGATGGTGTTGCGGATGTCCGCCTCCTGAAGCGGCGTTCCGGCCAGTCTGGCCCGATCCGCCGCCATGCCCAGGTAATACAGGGCGTCTTCGTAACGACCCTTGTGGAAGGCCTCCTTCCCGTTTTGATTGAGAAGGACGATGCGCTCAGCCGTACCCATACGCATCTCTCCGGTTTACAGGACGGTTCGCGGAATTGGCCATTCCCCGGCACGCTACGCCGTCCAGTGTTGCGAACGCCGACGGGGAATCGCTGAACTTCGTTGGTTCGCTTCGGGTCCGTACCTATTCGGCGCGCAGACAATCCCGCAGGGAGGAGACGCCGCAGGAATGCAGCATGCGCAGGGGAATGTTGCGGGATTTGGCGGCCTTGGCCGCTTCGCGCCGGGCCTCGTGGGACACCTTGTTGGTGAAGACGATGACCAGGTCGGATTCACCGATCTGGGCCGCGATGCCGCGTTCCTTGCCGGTGAAACATTTGAGCGTCACGCCGCCTTCTTTCGCGGCCTCGATATAATCGCGCTTGAGCCGGTCCATTCCGCCGATAAGCGATGCGCACATGATCTGCCTCCCTCGAAGTGATTCCGATTCTCATTGTTTGCGTTGGGCCATGTTTAATTGAAAGCGATTATCATTGTCAACAAAATTTTGAAATTCTCTCACCCGGCGGGGCAAAGCTCTAGCGGCAGGGTCCAGGCTGCTTCAAGGCGCACCTGGAAGGAGCCTGTGCCCAGGGCTTCCGGAATCCCTGGGCCAGGGCCTGCGGAGGGGATTGGGGAAACGTGGCGACGGAAAAAATCCTACGCACAACCCCCCTAGGTGGTTGCCGCGGGTTCAGTCGTCCTTTTTGGGAGCGTGGGCCGAAGGAGGGCTTGACGGCTTGGCGCCTTCGTGTGTAGTTAGCTCATTAAATGAGTGTACTCATATAATGATTGAACTCATGAGGTGATCCATGACCAGGATATCCACACGCCGGGAGCAGACCTCCGCTGAGACGCGGCGGCTTATTTTGGCGGCCGCCAAGGAACTGTATCTGGAGAAAGGCTACCGGCTGGCGCCGACCAAGGAATTGGCCCGGCGGGCCGGGGTGGCCGAAGGCACGGTGTTCGCCCATTTTCCGGACAAGGCCACCCTGCTGGCGGCGGCGCTCCACGAGGATCTCGAACAGACCATCGGCCGCGCCGTGGCCAGCCTGCCGCCTCGGGATGCGCCATGCCGGGACAGGCTGCTGTATCTGGCCGGGGCTTTGTATGCCTATTATGCCGAAGATCCCGAGCTCTCGCGCGCCTTGGTCAAGGAGTCGCTCTTTCTTGGCGGTGAATGGGGAGAGCGGGTTCGGGATGCGGTCCTGGGTTTTATATCCCTCGTGAGCGGGATCGTGGAGGAGGCCAAGGCCCAGGGAGAATACGCCCCGGAGGTGGATGCCGCCTTGGCCGGGAAGGCCTTTTTCGCCGCCTATTATCTGGAGCTTTTGGGCGGTCTGAGCGGGCCGGAGTTTGATCCGGCTCAGGTTCGAAACGATCTGGAGGTCCAGATCCGTTTGTGGGAGCGGGGACTTGTAAACGGTTGAATGCTCAACAGGAGAGGGAAAGCCAATGCTGTCGCTACGCGGAATGTGGTGTTTTCTCAAAAGTGGTCAGATGGGGCTGGTGAGACGGCTTGAACGGACGAGCACGGAACTGTACCGGGTGTGTTTTCTGGCCCGCGCCGGTGAACTCGGGCTTTTGCAGAAGCTTGGAACGGACGGTGCGTCTTTGGCCGAGACGGGGCTGGCCTTGGAAATCGGTGCTGACCGGCATCCAGCCCTGGAAGCGCTGCTCGACCTTGGCGTTACCCTGAAAGAGCTTGATCTGAAAAACGGCCGCTACCGGCTCAAGGGCTTTCTGGCCAAGGCACTGGCCAAAGATACGAACGATTCCTGGCGGGCCATGGCCTCGGAGGTGTCCGGGCTGCATGTCGCCTGTGTGGCGGCCGCACCTGGCGGGGAATCCGACGCCCGAAGACTGGCCGAGATGACAGCGGCCTTTTCTTCGGTCATCGCCCGGTCGTCGCGGACCCTGGAGCCGGTGTTGACGGCCGTCACCCGGGAACTCGTGCCCGGAAACGGTCCCTTCCGGTTGTTGGAGGTGGGCTGCGGCTCCGGTGTCTATGTGGCTGCGGCCTTGCGCCGCAATCCCAAGGCGACGGCCGTGGCCGTGGAACGCGTTCCCGAGGTCGCCGAAAAGGCGGCGGCGTCCCTGCGCGAAGAGGGCTTTGCGGACAGATTCCGGATGGTGAATGACGATGTTCGCGAACTGTCTTTTGACCGGGAGTTCGACCTGATCACGCTTCACAACAATATCTACTATTTTTTGGAAGCGGAGAGGCCCGACCTGCTGGTACGATTGCGGTCCTGGTTGAAACCGGGTGGCAGGCTGGCGGTGACCACGGTATGTCAGGGCGGCGGCGGTCCCTTCTCCCGGGTGCTTATGCTGTGGTCGACGGTCACGGCCGATGCGGGAAGCCTGCCCTCTCCGGACGGCTTTGCGAAAATGCTGACCCAGGCGGGGTTTGCCGGGGTCAGGACGCAGCCTCTTTTTCCCGGCGAGGCGTATACGCTTTTCACCGGGGAGAATCCGGCCTGAGCCAACGCGCATCACAAAACAAATTGTCGCCTGAGCGTCTTGGCGGGTAGGACCGGACATGGCACGATGCCCTGGCAGGACAGAGCCCATGTGCCCGGGATGAGACGGGGACACGGGACGGTTTCTCGGCAAAGCCGAAAGGGGATCGGGGGCGACATGAACACGGACACGTCTGGTTTTTGCGACCTGGGATGCCGGTACGCCTCCTGGCCGAAGAAGGACGGCATTGACGGTTCGGGCAGTTGCCGGACCTTTGTGGCCCTGTACTGTTCCCTCAAGGATCGTCCGGTACACAAGAACATGCCCTGCCGGGACCGGCAGGAGCGCGACCCGGAGAGGAAGCCCCTTTGAACCGAACCCACGCGGGCGGGAGAAACATGGGGCGGGAGCCGTCGGGCCTGGGCGAGGGACGCCCGAGCAGGGGCGCCCCTTCCGCAGGGGAACCGGGAGCCAGGCGGATGGCATCGGTGCGGTCGCCCAGGTAATGTTGCTGTCGTTTGATATGTTAAAAAAAGCATAACGAGGTTCGAAGACCTGGTCAAGGGATTTTAAAAAAAAGGCCGGGCGCCCGAGGCGGCGCCAGGCCTTTTTTTAAGAATGCGAAACAGGGGGGGCGGCCGCAGCGGCGTACCGTGGCCGCACCCGCCAGAAGTCTACAGGAAGATGCCCACCACCGCCCCGGTCATGAGCGTGGCCAGGGTGCCCGACACAAGCGACCGCATGCCCAGGGCCACGATCTCCCCCCGGCGGGTCGGGGCCATGGCCCCCATGCCGCCCACCAGGATGCCCAGGCTGCCGAAGTTGGCGAAGCCGCACATGGCGTAGGTCATGATCAGCCGGGAGCGTTCGGAAAGCGCGTCGGCGGGAAGCCGCGACATCTCCAGATAGGCCAAAAGCTCGTTAAGCGCGGTCTTGACGCCCATGAGCAACCCGGCCGTCTCCGACTCGGCCCAGGGCACGCCGCAAAGCCACACCAGGGGGCGGAAGGCGAATCCGAAGAGGCGCGGCAGGGTCAGCGGCGCGCCCATGACGTTGGGCAGAAGTCCCAAGGCCTGGTCCGCCAGGGAGACCATGGCCACCAGCACGATGAGCGTGCCCGTGACGCTGATCAGAAGCCCCATGCCGTCCGAGGCCCCCCGGGTGATGGCGTCCATGGCGCCGGTGGCCGGGTTGGGCGGGATGATCTCGCCGTCGGTGATCTTTTCGGTCTCGGGGATCATGACCATGGACACCAGGACGGCTGCCGGGGCGCTAATGATCGAGGCCACCAGGATGTGCCCCAGAGCGTCGGGAATGACGTTTTGCAAAAAGGTGGCGTAGAGCACCATGACCGTCCCGGCCACGGTGGCCATGCCAGCGGTCATGACCGTGAACAGTTCGCTGCGGGTCATGTTCGCCAGATAGGGACGGATGAATAGCGGGGCCTCCACCATGCCCACGAAGATGTTGGCGGCCACGCTCACCCCCAGCGCCCCGCCGATGCCCATGGTCTTTTGCAGCGCCCGGGACAGCACCTTGACCAGGACCGGGAGCACCCGCCAATAAAAAAGGAGCGACGACAGGGCGCTGACCACCAGCATCAACGGCAGGGCCTTGCAGGCCATGACGAAGGTGCTGCCCATGCCGGTCTCGGCAAAGGGCAGGGGGGCGCCGCCAAGGAAGCCGAACACGAAGGTGGTTCCGGCCGTGGTGGCCGTGTCCAGGGCCATGACCAGCCGGTTCAGGCTCAAAAAAGCGTCCTTGACGACCGCAATCTTGAGGAACACAAAACCCACCGCAAGCTGCAGGACAATGCCAGCCAGGATGGTCCGAAGTCTCACGGCCCGCCGGTTTTCGCTCACAAGCCAGGCGATGAGCACCAACAAAATGAGTCCCAAGGCGCTTTGGACCATGGATGTCCCCGGACGTCCGGCTGGGTGGTCAGGGCAGGGGGCGGCCGGAACGCTTTTCGCCTGATGCCGCTTCGGGGCTGGTGCGTCCTCAGGGGCCGTCGCCGCCCGCAGGCAGGATGAGGGTCTGCCCCTGGCGCAGTTTTTTGGGGTCCACGCCCTTGTTGGCCCGGCGCAGGGCGTCCGGGGTCAGGCCGTGCTGCCTGGCGATGCTGGCCATGGTTTCGCCGCGTTTGACCACATGTTTCCGGGGGCTCTCGTCGCGCGGCGGCGGGGAGGCCGTGGCCTGGGGGATGGGGGTGGCCTCCGTCAGAGCCGCGAGCAGGGCGTCCCGGGCCGGGGAAGGCGGAACGGGCAGGACATCTCCCGTGGCGGAGATCACCCGGGCGGTCAGTCGTCTGGCCCCGGCGTCGGTCAGATGCACGCCGTCGCCGGTGCGCAGGGGAATCAGCGCGCCTGAGAGATCCCGGGCCGTGGGGGTGTAGGCGTCCTCGGCGTCGGAGAAGGTTTCCCAGGTGTCGATGAAGCGGCAGGGGGGCTTGGACGTGCAGGCGTCGCGCAAGGCGGCGTTCACGGTGCGCAGGGCGGCGCTCAAGGCCCGGTCGGCCATGGGCGGCGCGCCGACCCAGAAAATGGCGGCCTTGGGGTTGGCGGTCAGGACCATGTCCACGAGGCGTGCGGCGGCGGCGGCATAGGCCGCCTTCCACGGGGTGGAGTCGAAAAGAACCCGCGCGCCGTCGGCGGTGACCAAGGGCATGGCGTCGTTGGCCCCGATCATGAAAATGGCCACGTCCGGCCGCTGATCGCGCAAAAGTTCAGGAAGGGCCTGGGGAAAATCCAGAAGTTCCGGCCGGGTCAGGCCGCCGCCCACCTTGCCCAGCCGGACCAGACGGCTGCCGTGGCCATTCAAGACGCCGTCCAGGGTGTCGGCCAGGCTGATGGACAGGGAATCCCCGACGACCAGGATGACGGGAGGCGCCTTTTTCGGGGCCAGGGAGCGGAAAAGGTCCCGGGGGGTCACGTCGACGGGTTCCGGGGAGTCGCCGCAACCCGTGACGGCCAGAAGCCACAGGCAGGCCAGACAGAGTGTCAGGAAGTGGGAGAATGTCGGGAAAAAAACGGAAAAAAAGGACCATGGACGGGGACATCGCCCGCCAGCGGGCCGGATCATGGTGCCCCGGTGGGGGCGGCCGTCTGGCCGCCTGCCGCCGTTTCAGCGGTCTGGTCGGATTTTTCCCGGAAGATGGCGTGCTTGGACACCTGGTCGAAAAAAGATTGGGCCAGGATGTCGCCGCCAGCGACGGTGAAATGGATTTTGTCGTTGGCCCGGACCTTGACCTTGCCCCCCTTGTCGTTTTTGAGAAACGCCGCATAGGTGTCCTCGGGGTCGCACAGGAGGTTCCAGGTGTCCAGAAAGCGGCAGTTGGGATACTTGCCGCATTCCGTGCGCACGATTTCATTCATGGCCTGGGCCTGTTTGGCGTAGGTGGGGTCGCCCATGACCGGAAGCCCGATCCAGAACACCGGCAACTCGCGTTTGGCCGGAATGTCCAAAAAGGCCTCCATGCGCATGGCGAAGA